>CAKPPA010000017.1 GCA_934177025.1 uncultured Clostridia bacterium | reverse complement strand
GCACGTTTCTGTTCAAACTGTTTTTCATCCTACACCCCTAAATCATTCCGAAGATTTTCGCTTTTTTCAGCGTCGTTTCCGCACGTTCGATGATTGGCTTATCCACCATTTTTCCGTCCAAGCTAAACGCGCCTTTGCCTTGCTTTTTCGCGTCCTCCAGTGCTGCCATAACACGTTCGGCAAACTGGATTTCCTTTTCGCTCGGTGCAAACTGTTTGTTTACCGTGTCCACTTGGTTCGGGTGAATGCACGCTTTTGCGCTCATGCCCAAGCCTTTCGACCGAACACAGTCGCGAATCAGCCCTTCGGTGTCGTTCGTTGCCGTAAACGGGGTGTCGATCGCATCGATTTTGTAGGCCTTGCACGCCGTTGCGATTTTTGCACGCGCGTAAAAAATTTCGTCCCCTTCCGCCGTGCGTTGCACTTCCATATCCCTCGTGAAGTCCTCCGCACCGAGAAGCACGCCGTCCACACGCGGCAAACGCACCATTTCGTCCACTTCCATCAACGAAACCGCAAGTTCCACAATCGGAAGCACTTTGAGGTGCTTTTTCATTCCGCGTTCCTTTTCCAACGCCGTTAACAGCACGTCCAACTGTTTTAAATACTCCACCGTTGCTTTCGGAAGCATGATGGTGTCGATGCTGTCGCTGACGATTTCCTTGAGATCCTTTTCATAGTACTCCGTGTCCAATCCGTTGATTCGCACGACGACTTCGTTCAAATTCAAACGGAAGTTTTTGAGAAAATTGCCAACCAAAACACGCGCTGCGTCCTTTTCGGTAACCGCAACCGCGTCCTCCAAGTCGATAATAACGGAATCGCTTTCAAACACGTCCGCATTTTGGAGCATTGCCGGATTGTTGCCCGGCATAAACAATAAACTTCTACGCATTCGCACTGTCCTCCATTCGTTCGATCGCCGTAATCAAACGCGATTGAATGGTGTAATCCAACGCGCCTTTGTCGCTGCATTTCACTTTGATTTTGGAAATATTCCGTGCTTTCAGCGTGTCCTCGATTACTTTTAAAATCCGATCGCCGAAATACTCTTTTACGATGCTGTCAATTTCGATTTCCAACCGATCGCTTTCGCTTACGGTCATGACGACATCGTTTGATTCCAAACTGCCTGCTACGCCAACTTTCATTTTGAAACCGCCTTTCCTTTTAATGATAGTTAAAGTTTACTACTTTCCGAAAAAAAAGGCAAACAATCTGCCCTGCATTTCCGCATTCCGTCAAAATTTCGTTTTTTTGCCGTACTTTTGCGGGAATTTCCTTTGGCTTTCGGTTTCGCCTTTTTCCCTTCCGCTTTTGACAAGCGGCTTTTTGCGGAACCGAACCGGCGGCAGAAAAATAAGCGAAAAGGGAAACGGCGCAAACGAGCCGAAAGCGAACGACAATCCTTTCGGGCGGCGAAAGGAACATAAGTGAAAAAACAAAAGCAAGGAACACAAGCGAAAACCGTGCTTAAAAATAAGTCCGAACCGAAACCGAACCGACGGAAAAACGCAAAAAAACAAGGGAAGAAAACTCCTCCCTTGCATTCCCGCGAACGTTACGTTTTACTTTTTTTCCGATTGCGCTTTTGGCTTGTTGCCGATGCGGAACAGGAAAAATTTGAAGTAGCAGAACTCCGACACGAAGATTACGAGCATCGAGCAGAATTTTGCCAAGAAGAAATCCCAGCCCATACCCGTCAGCCACACGACGAACAAACTCAGTAGCGGCATGAGTGCCGCATAAAAGAGACCGTACAACAAAATACATAAATAAATGTTTGTAACGGATTTAAAGGTAAATTTGC
This sequence comes from uncultured Clostridia bacterium, assembly GCA_934177025.1. Taxonomy (GTDB): domain Bacteria; phylum Bacillota; class Clostridia; order Christensenellales; family CAG-314; genus CAKPPA01. The sequence continues at coordinate 11,471 of CAKPPA010000017.1, read as the reverse complement.
GGTTCAGCGTCATACTGAACGTACAGCTTAACACAATGCCTGTACCCGTTGCAATGCCGACGCACAACTCCGTGGAAGGCAAAATGATTTTTAAAAGGCTACTTGAGCCGAAGTCGATGACTGCCGCACCGATACTGAAACAAATGTACTTTAAAATTTGCACAAAATGCTTGTTCCAAGGCTTTTTTTCCGTTGCGATTGGTTCCGCCGTAGTTCCCTCGACCGAAGGCACTTCCTTTGTCGGCATAGTTTCCTGCTGTTTTTCCTTCATTCTAAACACCCTTCCTTTTACCCCTGATTTCCTTTCGGATTTTTACGTTTCCGTTCATCCTTACACTTTGACGTCGAACACGTCGTTACACACGTCCTCGGCGAAATCCGCCTCGTGGCTGACGAGCAAAATGGCACCCTCGTAGGCACTTAACGCTTTTTTTAAGGCTTCCTTTGCGACGACGTCCAAATGATTGGTTGGTTCGTCCAAAATTAAAACGTTGCTTTCGGTATGCTCCATAGCGCACAGGCGCACGCGAATTTGCTCGCCGCCGCTCAATTCGTGGAGCGGACGCAGGGACATTTCGTTGCGAATCCCCACTTTTGCAAGTTCCGCACGCAGTTCCTTTTGGTTTTTGCGCGGATAACGCAAGTTCAAAAAACCTAATGCGTTGGAAACGCCGCCCGGGAACTCGATTTCCTGCTCCAAATACCCGATTTTTACCGCAGGATGAAACCGAAAACTGCCACCGACGGGTTTTAACTGCCCCAAAAGCGTTTTTAACAACGTGCTTTTGCCGATGCCGTTCGTGCCGCGAATCCAAAGTTTGCTGTCGCACGTTAAGTGCAAGTTTAACGGCGGCAAAAGCGGGCTGCCGTAACCGATTTCAAGGTTTTTGACGTCCAGTAAGTCCTTGGTGACTAACGGCGTGTACCGAAACGCAAATGTTGCCTCGGGGATGCTTAACGGCTTGTTCATGACTTCGATTTTTTCGAGTTGCTTTTTGCGACTGTTCGCCATGCCTGCCGTGGCCGCACGCGCTTTGTTACGCGCAATGTAGTCCTCCATTTTTTTGATTTCCCGCTGTTGGCGGTTGTAGTTTTCCGCATACTGTTTGCGATTGCTTTCCTGCTGACTTAAGAACAAATCGTAGTTGCCCGTGTAGCGACGAATTTCGCCGTTTTCGATGTTGACGATGAGTTTACACACCGCATTTAAAAAGCCGGCGTCGTGCGAAATCAGCAAAAACGTCCCCTGAAACGCATTGAGATATTTTGCCAGCCAGTCGATATGCTCCGTGTCCAAAAAGTTTGTAGGTTCGTCCAGCAACAACACGTCGGGCGCGGTAAGTAGCAATTTTGCCAACATCAGTTTTTCGCGCTGACCGCCGCTTAACCGTGAAACGGGCGTTTCGTACCCGATGGCACCGACGCCCAGCCCGTTCGCTACTTTTTTGATTTCCGCTTCCAAATCGAAAAAGTTCGCCTGCGTTAACTCGTCCATTATGTTGCCCGCGCGGCGAATGAGTTGATCCATCACGTCCGCATCCGTTTCCGTTGCGACGCGTGCGTACAACTCCTCCATTTTTTCGTTTTTTGCGTACAGGTGCGCAAAGGAACTTTTGAGATACTCCATTACCGTCAGGCTCCGATCAATGTCCAAATACTGATCCAAGTACCCCCAAGTGACGCCGTTTTGCCACTTGACTTCGCCGGAATCTTGCAGGATGCGCCCCGTTAAAATGTTCATAAACGTGCTTTTGCCGGCTCCGTTTAAGCCGACGATCCCTGCATGCTCGCCGTTGTTGATGCTTAAATCCGCCTTGTCGAACAAAATTTTGTTGTCGTAAACGTGGGATAGCCCCGTAATGGTTAGTACACTCATATCCTACCTGAAATTTTAATACGCGTTTACTATACCATTTTTTCGAAAAGAACGCAATGATTTACGACGGCGCACATTAAATGCCTCGGTTTTGGTGCCGAAACGACGGTGTTTTACTTACTCGTTTTTTTGTTTTCCTCGTGTTGCCGTTTTCGTTTTCCTTTTGCTTTCCGTTCCCCCACGTTTGAAGCCCTGTGTTTTTTGTTTTTTTGCGGGGTTCGGTTTTTACCTCCCTTCCCGTGCGTCAGCGTTACGGTGTTCGGTTTTCCTTTTTGTTTTCCGCTTGTTTTCCTGTTCGTGATTCGTTTGTTTTCCTGTTTGCGTTTTCGGTCGTTTTTTCGTTCGTGCGAGTGTTTTTCGGGGGCGGTTTTGCGTTCGTGTTTTTTCGTGCCGTCAGTTCGAAGCATTGCCGCAAAATTTTTAATCAACTACCCGTTTTCAAGTATCGTTTCGGCTTGACTTTTTAAAAAACCGCGATTAAAATATGTGGTATTAGGCATGGCTAACGCAAAGGAGATTTATGACACTTTCGGAAGTGAAAGCAGGCGCAACGGTGATTGTAACGGAAATTAACTGCGAGCCTGAATCCAAACGTAGATTGATTGATATCGGCCTGATTAAAGGGGCGAAAATTCGTGTGATTCGCGCGGCACCGCTGGGTGATCCGATTCAAATCGGCATTAAGGATTTTTCGCTTGCGCTGCGCAAATCCGACGCGAAGTTGATTTCGGTCATCCCCGAGGGAGGCGAAAAAACGGTATGACGTACAAAATTGCACTCATCGGAAACCCGAACTGCGGCAAAACCACGCTGTTTAACGTCCTGACGAAAATGCATCAGTACGTTGGCAACTGGACGGGCGTTACCGTGGAAAAAAAAGAGGGATTTTACGACAAGGATCACAGCATTGAACTGATTGACTTACCCGGGGTGTACTCGCTGACGCCTTACTCCTTGGAGGAAGTGATTACGCGCGATTACCTTGTGAAGGAAAAGCCGGACGCCGTCATTAACATCCTTGACGCAACCAACCTCGAACGGAATTTGTACTTGACGACACAACTTATGGAGTTTGACGTGAAAGTCGTTTTGGCACTGAACATGGAGGACGTGCTGCTGAAAAACGACATCCGCATTGATGTCAAACGACTGTCGGAAATTTTTCAGTGCCCTGCCGTGTCCGTTTCCGCCGTGAAAAAGAAAAATATCGACGAATTGATGGATACCGTAAAAAAGGTTTGCCAAAATCCGCCGCAACCGAAACGGGCGTTGCCGTTTGACGAACAAACGGAAAAAATCCTTGACGCCATTCAACAGGAAAATCAGTTTACCGAAAACAAGCGTTGGTTTCAAATCAAAATGCTGGAACGGGACGATATCCTGAGTAAAACTTACACTTTACACAACGCCGAGAACGCCATTCGCGCCTTGGAAAAGGATCATAAGGAATCCGTCAGCGAACATATTTCCAACGATCGCTACCGTGCAATCGGGGCGATTATGAAGGAAATCGCCGTGGACAAAAAAACAAAGCAAACGCAAATTACGGAAAAAATCGACCGTGTGCTTTTGAATCGCTGGCTGGCGTTTCCGATTTTTTTCGCCGTCATTTTTTGCATGTACTTTGTGTCCATTCAGGTGTTTGGAAACCTGACGTCGGATTGGATGGAAGGACTGATTCACGAAAAATTCGGCGGGTGGATGAAAGGATTGCTGACCGGTGCAAACGCACCGCTTTGGCTGGTGTCGCTGATTTGCGACGGCATTATTCAAGGCGTGGGCACGGTGCTTTCCTTTATTCCGCAAATCCTAATGCTGTTTTTGTTTATTTCGCTGCTGGAGGACTGCGGATACATGTCCCGCGTGGCGTTTGTTATGGACAAGTTGTTTAAAAAAATCGGCTTGTCGGGAAAATCCTTTATTCCGATGATTGTCGGTTGCGGATGCTCCGTTCCTGCCGTGATGGCGGCACGGACGGTGGAAAACAACGACGAACGCCGTTTGACCATTGTTTTGACGCCGTTTATCCCGTGTTCGGCAAAACTACCTGTTTTTGCCTTGTTTGTCGGGGCGTTTTTCCCGACGCAAATGTGGGTTGCGCCGTCGATGTACCTTCTTGGGATTTTGATGGTAATCCTCGGCGGATTGCTTTTGAAAAAACTGAAAATTTTTAAGTCGGAATCGGACGCTTTTATTTTGGAATTGCCGCCCTACCGCGCACCGAATGCGTGGAACGTGCTGATGCAACTGTGGGAAAAGGCAAAATCCTTTTTGATTAAGGCGGGAACGATTATTTTAACCGCTTCGGTGGTGCTGTGGCTGTTGCAGTCCTTTAACCTGCAATTTCAAATGGTGGAAAACGCCGACCAAAGCATCCTTGCCGACATCGGACGGGTGCTATCCCCGATTTTTGTGCCGATCGGATGCGGCAACTGGCAAAGCACCGTGGCAATTTTGAGCGGATTTTTTGCGAAGGAAACCGTGGTGTCCTCCTTTAGCATTTTGTTGGGAGGCGCGGAAGGTTCGGCGGAATTGAGTGCCGCATTGACGGCGTTATTCCCTTCGCCTGCGGCGGCTTACGCGTTTATGGCGTTTATCCTGCTTTCCGCACCGTGTGTTGCCGCAATTAATGCGATTCGCCGCGAAATGGGGAGTTTTAAATGGATGTTGTTTGCCATCGGATTCCAAACGCTGACCGGCTACTTGGTGGCGTTGGTGATTTATCAGGGATCGCGATTGTTTGAAGCGCACAGCGGATTGTTTGTGACGGTGCTGTGTTGCCTGATTTTGGGAGCGATTGCGTGCATTACCTTTTACCGCATGCGAAAACAAACCGCCTGTGACGGATGCCCGAATCGGAAGGATTGCTCCAAACGCCGCTAACTTTAAATCATAATGAAAATAGATGCCTGAAAACGGCATCTTTTTTTTGTTTCGCAAACGTTCCGCCCTTGCCTTGGCGTGCTTTTTTCGTTCCGATTTTTTAAGTTTCGGTCTTTTATTCGTTCCGATTTTTCCGCTTTGTATTTTTTTGTCCTGTTTTTTAAGTTTTGGGCTTTACGTATGGTAATTTCCGCTGTGATTGGTTTTGCGGTTTACGTTAATTTTGGCTTTGCCTTTCATTGCGGGAATTTTGCACAAAACAAAAGAACCGTCCGCAACTGCGGACGGTACAAGCCTTTTACACAAAAAATTACAAAACTTACCTAGATGCCGGCGTTTCGGGTTCGCGCGGCATTTGCTCGATTTTTACGCCTGCCTCCTGAAACAACTCCAACGCAAACGGATCGGGATACCCTTCGCAAAACACGACGCGACGAATGCCCGCATTAATAATGAGCCGTGTGCAAATGGTGCATGGCTGGTGCGTGCAGTACAGCGTTGCGCCGTCCACACTGGTGTTGAGTCGCGCCGCCTGCACAATGGCATTTTGCTCCGCATGCACGGCATAGCACAATTCCTGCTTTGTGCCGCTCGGTACGTTTAATTTCCGACGCAAGCATTCGCCCCGCTCCACACAACTTTTGACGTTTTGCGGCGCGCCGTTGTAACCCGTTGCAAGGATGCGCTTGTCCTTAACGATGACTGCACCGATTTTGCGATTCGGTTGATAGCAGCTCGACCAAGTGGCAACCAAATATGCCATGTCGATAAACCTTTTGTCCCATTTATCCATTCCGTTAACCTCACTTGCGAAAAGTATAACACCGTCCCGCAAACAATTCAACTTTTTTCGAAATTTTTTTGTAGGAAAGGTTAGGAAGGCAGTTTCGCCCCCTCCGACGAAAAAAACTTTGAAAACGCTTTTTTGCAGTTTGGAAGGAAGCGTTCGAATGCCGCTCCCTTTCCCTTCGCCTCCGTTTTGCCGTGCCGCGTTCCTTCCCAAAAGCCTTGAAAAAGTCAAACGACTTTTTTCGACACCCCCTACTTTTTTCGTAACCGCTTAAAAGTAAAGTACAACATAATAGCTAAGATAAGATACAAGATGTTGACTTTTTAATTTTTATTGGTTACAAAAGAACGAAAAGAAAGAAAACGCAAACGAGAAAAAGATGTTGAAATGTAAAAAGTGCATCACCTAAGGATTGACTTTGAAAAATCTTATGATAGAAAGAAAAGCCTTTGATTGATTTTTTGTTTGTGAATTATGCTGTTTTTGTTTTACCTTTGCGGAACGCCCCTGCCGCTTTTCGACAAAAACCGTCGTTTTTCGTGCAATTTACGGAAACCGCAACAAAACGCCCCTGTCGTGTTTTTGGTAAATCCGCACTCGTTTTTGACAAAAAGCGACCTTGTTTTTCCTTTTTTTGCCCTAATCGCACGCATTTTTTCCCTTTTTAACCGACGTTTTTCTTTTTTCAAAAGTTTTTTAAAATTCAGCAGTAAAAAGATTGACAAATCAAAGATTCGATTTATAATGTATTTAGCACTCGAAATAACAGAGTGCTAAAACAGAAAAACATTCGGAGGTATCATATATGAAATTGAAACCATTGTTCGACAAAGTTGTTGTCGAAGTCGAAGAAGAAAAAGAGACCATGAAAGGCGGAATCTTTTTACCGAACTCCGCACAGGAAAAACAGCAAATCGCGGTAGTGAAAGCGGTTGGCCCCGGCGGACTTGTGGACGGCAAGGAAGTGAAAATGGAAGTAAGCGTCGGCGACAAAGTGCTGTACAGCAAGTATGCCGGCACCGAATTTAAAATCGACGGCAAAGAAGTGGTTGTCATTCGCCAAAGTGATATTTTGGCTATCATCGAATAACGGAGGAACAAAAAACATATGGCTAAACAAATTAAATTTTCCGAAGACGCAAGGCACGCCCTTGAAAACGGCGTAAACACGCTTGCAAATACCGTAAAAATTACCTTGGGCCCGAAAGGCAGAAACGTTGTGTTGGAACGTAAATTCGGCACGCCTCTCATCACCAACGACGGCGTTACCATCGCAAAAGAAGTGGAATTGGCGGATCCGTTTGAAAACATGGGCGCGCAAATCGTGAAGGAAGTTTCCACGAAAACCAACGACGTTGCGGGCGACGGAACCACGACTGCCGTAGTGTTGGCACAAGCCATCATTTCGGAAGGAAGCAAAAACGTTGCGGCGGGCGCAAACCCGATTATTTTGAAAAAAGGCATCGACAAAGCGGTGAACCTTTGCGTAAGCAAACTGAAAGACATCAGCAACCCGATTGTGGACAAAAACTCGATTGCACAGGTTGCAAGCATTTCCGCTTCCGACGAAAACGTAGGCGCGCTAATTAGCGAAGCAATGGAAAAAGTCGGCAACGACGGCGTAATTACCGTGGAAGAAAGCAAAACCATGAAAACGGAATTGAACGTTGTGGAAGGAATGCAGTTCGATCGCGGATATGCCTCCTCCTACATGGCGACGGATTTGGAAAAAATGGTTGCCGTGCTGGACGAACCGCTGATCCTCATTACCGACAAAAAAATCAGTTCCATTCAGGAAATTTTGCCGCTGTTGGAACAAGTGGTGAAAACGGGACAAAAATTGCTCATTATCGCAGAGGACATCGAAGGCGAAGCGTTGGCTACGTTGGTACTTAACAAACTGCGCGGCAGTTTCCAATGCGTGGCGGTAAAAGCCCCTGGATTCGGCGACAGAAGAAAAGAAATGCTGGAGGACATTGCAATCCTTACCAACGGCACGGTAATCAGCGAGGAAGCAGGCTACGATTTGAAAGAGGCTACCCTCGACATGCTGGGACGTGCAAAACAAGTTAAGGTGGATAAGGACAACACGACGATTGTGGAAGGTGCCGGCGGTGCAGAAGCGGTGAACAATCGTGTGGCGCAAATCAAAGCAATGATTGCAAACTCGACCAGCGATTACGACAAGGAAAAAATGCAGGAACGCTTGGCGAAATTGGCAGGCGGCGTGGCGGTGATCAGCGTAGGCGCGGCAACCGAAGTGGAAATGAAGGAAAAGAAACTGCGGATTGAGGACGCACTTGCGGCAACGAAAGCAGCTGTGGAAGAAGGCATTGTTCCTGGTGGCGGAAGCGCATTGTTGAGCGCACTGCCGGATTTGAAAAAACTGATTCGCAACCTCAACGGCGACGAAAAAACCGGTGCGCAAATCATTCACGACGCAATTCAAGCACCGATTAAACAAATTGCTTCCAACGCAGGTTTGGACGGCTCCGTGATTGTTTACAACGTGGTAAACAAACAGAAAAAAGGCAACAACTTCGGATTCGATGCATTGCACGAAGAATACGTGGACATGGTGAAAGCCGGCATCCTCGATCCGACCAAAGTTACCCGCACGGCATTGCAAAATGCGGCAAGCGTGGCTTCCACCCTGTTGACGACGGAAAGCATTGTTGTTGACATTCCGGAAAAAGAAGCACAACCGCAAATGGATCCGGGCATGGGCGACATGTACTAAAAAAAATAAAAAGTGCTGCGATATGCGGCACTTTTTTATGAAAACTTTTTTATGAAAAAAGAGTAACGGCACACAACCGTTACTCTTTTCTTTTTCCTTTTTTTTGTTTTTTAGGTTACAATTTTTTCAGATTTCGTTTTTACAGGTTTTGTTTTTACAGGTTTCGATTTTACAAGTTTTGTTTTTACAAGTTTCGTTTTTCAGTTTTTGTTTTTTATAAATTCCGATTTTTTTAGGTTTCGATTTTTCACGTTCCCCTGCGGTACGATTTCCTTTGTTTAAAATTCCTCGTTTGTACGGTGCGGTTGCGTTACGCTTCCCCTATGTTCGGCAAACAAATCCTCGCTGTACATGACTTGTTTGAGGCACAGCCCCCTTGCCGGAGCGGTTTTGCCGCAACGCTTGCGATCCCCTGCCTGCAACAACGACGGCATTGCGTCCGCCGCAATTTTGCCGTAACCGACGTCGAGGAGCGTCCCCACCAAAATGCGCACCATGTGGTACAAAAAGGCGGAGCCTTCCACCTCCCAACGGAGTTCGTTGCCGTTTTCGAAAATATCCAACCGATAAATTTCACGGACGGTGCTTTTGACGGACGCACCGGACGCCATAAAACAGCGAAAATCGTGTTTTCCGACCAAGTCCTGCGCGGCACGGCGCATTTTTGTTACGTCCGGCATTTTGTAGTATTGCGCATGATCCGCATCCGAAAGCGGATGACGGTAGGAGGAAAAATAGGCTTTGTACTCGTAAGTTTTTTTCTGCGCGTCGTAACGCGCGTCGAACCCGTCCGCCACGGCGGCGCATGCGGTAACGGAAATATCCGGCGGCAAATGCAAATTTACCCCCATCGGAAAACTGCCCGTTTTTAAACGCCGCGGCGTGTTGAAATGGCACACCTGCCCTTTGGCATGGACGCCGCGATCCGTTCGGCCGCTGCCGTACACTTTGACGTCGTGATCCAACACCTGCCGCAACGCACGCTGCAGCACCTGTTGCACCGTGTCGGAATTGTTTTGCGACTGCCAGCCGGAATATGCCGCGCCCGAATACTCGACTTTTAAGGCGTATCTCATACGAACAACCACGGGAGAATCGGTTGCAATTCGCCCATAAAGAAATTGACCAAAAACACGGTGACAAACACGGCAACCGTGATAAACCCGCCGACAAAATCGCGCCAGCCGAGTTTTAGGACTTTCATTTTCGTGCGACCTTTGCTACCGCTGTAGCAACGCGAATCCATTGCCAACGACAATTCGTCCGCACGGCGGAAAGCACTGATGAGGAGCGGAATCAAAATCGGAATGAACGCTTTTGCCCGACGGAAAATGTTGCCCGTGTCGAAATCCGCACCGCGTGCTTTTTGCGCGCGAATGATGCGATCCGTTTCCTCCGTTAAGGTAGGAATAAACCTTAAAGCAATGCTCATAATCAACGCAAATTCGTGCACCGGAAATTTGACGAGCGCAAGCGGCTTCATTAAACTTTCGATGCCGTTCGTCAACGTGACGGGCGTGGTGGTAAGCGTCAGCATGGACGCCCCCATAACAATCAGCATGAGCCTTAACGCCATTTTACCCGCAAAAATTAAACCGCCCGTCGTAATGCGGAAAATCCACCAATGCACCAGCGTTTCGCCGTCGGTAATGAAAAAGATGTTTAAAATGCAGGTAAACACGACCAAAAACATAATCGGTTTTAAACTTTTGAGCACCGAGCGCAACGGAATTTTCGCCGCAAAAATGCTGATGAGCAAAAACAGTGCGACAAAGCCGAATTCCGCAAAACTTTGCACGAAAAAGATGCTGACAATGTAAAAAACACTCAGTAAAATTTTGGAGCGTGGATCCATTTTATGCACAAACGAATCGGCAGGATAAAATTGTCCGAACGTGATATCTTTAAACATTTGCTTCCTTCCTTTTTAACCGATTCAATTCCACGCGCATTTTTTCCACGGTAAGGCAATCGTTTGCCACGTTTACCCCCGATGCCGCCAAAAGTTCCTTCAACTGCGCCATTTGCGGGAGTTCCAGCCCCAACGATTTTAGTTTGTCGCCGTCCGTAAAAAAGGACATCGGCGGAAGCACTTCGTCCACCGTGCCGTCGTGGAACAAGGCGACTTCGTCGGCATATTCCGCAACTTCATTCATATCGTGATTGACCATGATAATGGTCGGCGTGCAAGTTTGTTTTAACTGCAAAACGAGATCGAGCACTTCCTTTTTGCCGCGCGGATCCAAGCCTGCGGTAGGCTCGTCCAACACCAAAACTTTCGGACGCATTGCCACAACGCCGGCAATGGCGACACGCCGTTTTTCGCCCCCCGACAATTCGAACGGGGACTTTTCCTTAACGTAATCGAAGTCCATGCCCACAAATTCCAACGCTTCCTTTACCCGTGCGTGGACTTCCTCCTCGGAAAGTTTCATGTTCCTCGGGCCGAACGCCACGTCGTTAAACACGGTGTCCGCAAATAACTGATACTCCGGATACTGGAACACCATGCCGACGGTAGAGCGAAGTTTTTTTAAATCGATTTTCGGATCCTTTAAATCCATATCCTCGACAAACAGTCCGCCGCTTTGCAAACGCACCAAACCGTTTAAATGCTGCACCATGGTGCTTTTTCCGCTGCCGGTATGCCCGACAAAGCACATAAAATCCCCTTGATTGACGCGGAAGGACACGTCCTTCAACGCTTGCTTTTCGAACGGGGATTTCGGATTGTAAACAAAGTCGACGTGCTCCGCCGAAATTTCCGCCGTGCGTTCCGTCGAAAACGTTTCCGTTTTTGGCGTCGGCGTTGCTTTTTCCAGCTGATCGACCAAGTTGTTGCTTAGTTCCTCCACCGTTAAAATGTCGTCCGAAAGGCGGAAACCGTCCTCCTGCAACAGGGCTTTGAGTTCCACCGCGCGCGGAACGTCCAACCCGATGGCTTTTAATTCCTTTCGCCTGCCGAACACTTCCGTCGGGGTGCCCTGCATCACGGTTTTGCCCTGATTAAGCACCACCACGCGATCGGCGTTTAGCACCTCGTCCATAAAGTGCGTGATGAGCACCACCGTCATGTGCTCCTCCCGATTGAGTTTGCGAACGGTGTTTAGGACTTCCTTCCTGCCTTGCGGGTCCAGCATGGCGGTGGATTCGTCCAAAATCAAAACTTGCGGTTTTAATGC
>CAKPPA010000016.1 GCA_934177025.1 uncultured Clostridia bacterium | reverse complement strand
GAATTCGAGGACATCGAGGACGACGAAGCCGTTATTTTCAAATTGGAGCAGGACGAGGACGGCGAGGACTTGTTCGTTCCGATTGAGGACGAAGCATTGTTGGAAACCTTGTTCGACGAGTACAACGCAATGGTCGAGGAAGGTTGCGACTGCGGTTGCGATTGTGATTGCGATTGCGATTGCGACGAGGACGAATGCTGCGACGAAGCGGAGCACGAGTGCAAAAAAGGCGATTGCAAAAAACACAACTAACGGTTTTACAAAATGCACCAAAAGGGTAGGACGTTCCTACCCTTTTCTTTTTTGTTGCATTTTTTCAAAAGCGAAAAGGGGAAACGGAAAAACCGAAAAAGCGACAAGAGAAAGGAAAAAAGCGAAAAAGCACGGCAAAAGGCAAAAGAAAAAAGGACGCAAAACAAGGCAACAGAGCAACAAAAAAGGGCGAAAAGTTTTCGGCCGTCGGCAAAATTACGGGATGAGGTTCTATTTTCCGAAATTCGCCGTGAAATCATTGCAAAAAAAAGATAACTGTGCTAAAATATGCAAGGTTTAATACGCACTCGGGCGATATTCGGCGGTTGTGCCTACGTAAGGTGGAAGTCGGAGCGAAAACTCCCCGAGGAGGAACTAAAACAAAAAAAAGGAGAAACAAAAAAACATGGCAGTAGTTTCGATGAAACAACTTTTGGAAGCAGGCGTTCATTTCGGTCACCAAACGCGACGTTGGAACCCGAAAATGAAAAAGTACATCTATTCGGTGCGCAACGACATTCACATCATTGACTTGCAACAAACGGTAAAATTGGCGGAGGAAGCGTACGCATTCGTGCGCGACATCGTGAAAGATGGCAAAAACGTGCTGTTTGTCGGCACGAAAAAGCAAGCACAATCCGCAATCGAGCAGGAAGCAACGAGATGCGGCATGTACTATGTCAACAGCCGTTGGCTGGGCGGAACTTTGACGAACTTCAAAACCATCCGCACGCGTATCGATCGTTTGAACAAAATCGATCAAATGGAAAAAATGGGCGAATTTGACCTTCTTCCGAAAAAGGAAGTCGCAGGACTGAAAAAGGAAAGGGAAAAATTGTTGACGAACTTGGGCGGCATCCGCGAAATGAAAACCCTTCCGGGCGTAATTTTCATCGTGGATCCGAAAAAGGAAGCAATTGCAGTACAGGAAGCACTCAGCTTGCACATTCCTATCGTAGCAATTGCGGACACCAACTGCGATCCGGACGTTATCGACAAAATCATTCCGGGTAACGACGACGCAATCGGCGCAGTCAAAGTTATGGCAGGCGTCATTGCAAACGCGGTTATCGAAGCAAAGGAAGGCATCGTTTACAACGTTGAGGACGAGGAAGCGGTTGCTTTGGAAGCGGCAGTAGCACAAAGCGAAATGGCGGAAACGGAACCGAAAGCGGAAGCGGAGCCGAAAGCGGACGAAAATCCGGCAGAATAAAGCAAATAAGGAGTGGAATATGGCGAATTTTACGAATGCGGATGTAATGAAACTCCGCGCTCAAACGGGCGTCGGAATGATGGATTGTAAAAAGGCGTTGACGGAAGCGGACGGGGATTACGAACAAGCCGTAAAAATCCTCAGGGAAAAAGGCATGGCAAGTGCGGCGAAACGTGCGTCCCGCATTGCGGCGGAAGGCATTGTGGACAGCTACATTCACATGGGCGGCAAAATCGGCGTTTTGATCGAAGTCAACTGCGAAACGGACTTTGTTGCGCGTAGCGATCAATTCAAGGATTTGGTTCACAACTTGGCAATGCAAATTGCAGCGGCAAAACCGGAAGTGCTTTCGAAAGAGGACGTCGATCCGAAAAAATTGGAAGCGGAACGCGAAATTCTCATTGCGCAAGCGCAAAACGAACCGAAACCAAAGCCACAAAACGTAATCGAAAAAATGGTGGAAGGCCGTATTGCAAAATACTACAAGGAAGTTTGCCTGCTCGAGCAGGAATACGTGAAAGATTCTTCCAAAACCATTCTGCAACTGATTAACGAAACGGCAGCGGCAATCGGCGAAAAAATCAGCGTACGCAGATTTGTTCGTTTCGAAATGGGCGAAGGACTGGAAAAACGTCAGGACAATTTCGCTCAGGAAATTCAGGAACAACTCGCAAACATGAAGTAAAAAACGGAAGGGGACATATGGAAGGTATGTCCCTTTTTTCAAGCGGAGGGGACTATGGCGAAGTATAAACGAATCATCATAAAAATCAGCGGCGAAGCGCTTGCGGGGGAAAACGGTTTCGGTTTAAATGCGGATACCGTAAACGATTTGGTAAAACAATTAAAGTGCCTGAACGAGCAAGGTGTGGAAATCGGCATTCTCATCGGCGGCGGAAACTTTTGGCGCGGGCGGCAAGGCACGAACATGGATCGCACCACGGCGGATCACATGGGCATGCTTGCTACGCTCATTAATGCGTTGGCATTGCAGGACGCTTTGGAAAAGGAAAACGTTCCGACGCGGGTGCAAAGCGCATTAAACATCGTGCGTGTTGCGGAGCCGTACATTTTGCGGAAGGCAATCCGTCACTTTGAAAAAGGGCGGTTGGTCATTTTTGCTTGCGGCACGGGCAACCCGTTTTTCTCCACCGACACCGGCGCGGCATTGCGTGCGGCGGAAATCGGTGCGGATGCGCTGCTCCTTGCAAAAAACGTGGACGGAATTTACGACAGCGATCCGAAAACGAATCCGAATGCAAAAAAATTCACAAAACTCAGTTACATGGACGTCATTCAAAAAGGGCTAAAAGCCATGGATACGACGGCAATTTCCATGTGTATGGAAAACCAAATTCCAATCATCGCTTTTGCGGTGCACGAACCGAACAGCATCATTCGTGCGGTAAACGGGGAAGAAATCGGCACAATTATTTGCTAATCGCTTGAAAAATCCCCTTGTTTTTAGTAAAATACTTTCAAACAGAAGTAAGGAGTTCAGTATGGTATACGAAAACGAACGCGTAGAAAAATTATTTCAGGAATTACAGTCGAAATCGGAAAAAGCAATCGATTACATGAAAGGTGAGTTCAACCTGTTGCGCGCGGGACGTGCCAATCCGAAAATTTTGGATAAAATTTCGGTGGATTACTACGGCGCAATGACTCCTTTGAATCAAATGGGCAACATTGCAATCGGGGATCCGCGCACGTTGGTTGTGTCGCTTTGGGACAAAAGCGCAATTTCCAAGGTGGAAAAAGCAATTCTCGCCGCAAACATCGGTTTAAATCCGCAAAACGACGGCAACGTCATTCGTTTGGTGTTTCCGGAAGTCACGGAGGAACGCCGGAAGGAATTGGTAAAAAGCGTCAAAAAACTTTCGGAGGAAACGAAAGTCGTCGTACGTAACCACCGCCGCGACGCTATGGAAGCATTGAAAAAAATGAAAGCGGAAAAAAGCATTTCCGAGGACGCCGCCGACCTTTACGAAAAGGAAGTGGACAAAGTCATTGCGAAACAAATCGAGTTGGTGGAAAAACTCACGAAAGAAAAAGAAACGGACGTTATGGCAGTCTAATGGACTTGAGGGAACTCGTCGGACGGAAAACGGAGGACGCTTGTGCTAAACTCGATGCATGCGGCGTACACTACACCGTGGAAAAAACCGTTTCGGACAAGCAAAAATCCTATGACACCCGTTTAATTCTCGCAGCATACGCGGAAAAGGACGGAATTCGTTTAGTGGAAGGGAATTTTTTGATGGATGTGGTCAATAATTCAAGCGTTTGAGGTGAAAAATGTCTGAAGCATTGAAACATATCGCATTTATCATGGACGGCAACGGCCGTTGGGCACAACGTCGCGGTTGGAAACGGCAAAAAGGGCATCGCGAAGGGCTGGAAACCGTTCGACGCGTGTTGCGCTACGCCAAGGAAAAGGGCATCGGCATTGTCAGTTTGTACGTGTTTTCCACGGAAAACTGGTCGCGCCCGCAGGAGGAGGTCGAGGAACTGTTCGATCTCGCGCGGCGGTTTTTAAGCGTAACGGATTTTAAAAAGGAAAAAATCCGCGTGCTGGTTTCCGGACGACAGGAAAACCTTCCGAAGGATTTAACGAAAAAAATTTGCACGGTTACGGAAAAAACGAAGGATTTTCGCGATTTTACCGTGCAACTGTGCATCGATTACGGCGGCAGGGACGAAATCGTGTCCGCCGTCAATCGCGCGTTAAAAAGCGGCGTGTCGCAGGTCACGGAGGAAACTTTTCGCAACTTTTTGTACCAAAAGGATCTTCCGGATCCCGACTTAATCGTCCGCACGGGCGGGGAACTTCGCCTCAGCAATTTTTTGATGTATCAGTCCGCATATTCGGAGTTGTATTTTACCGACGTGTTGTGGCCTGATTTTTCGGAAAAGGATTTCGATGAAGTGCTTGAAGCCTATCGCTCACGCGAAAGAAAATTTGGAAAAGTGTAAGGGAACGAATGGGAAAACGAATTTTAATGGGGATTTTGATTGCAATCGTGCTGGTAGGGGTAATTTTAACTTCCTACTGGTTCGATAAAGTCATTTTTTCCGTATTTCTGTGCATTGTCATTGCGTTGGCTGTAATGGAAGTACGCAAAGCCTTGGGCGAACGAATCCCGCGACAATTTAATTTACTGATTTTTCTGTTTGCAGGCTGTTTCGGCATCCCTTATTTCATTTTGGGCTTTACCGGTGTGGTGCTGTTTACGCTACTGATGTTCATTTGCGGTTGCGCCATTGCGGTGTTCAACAATTTCGAAGCAGGCGTGTTGCAACATTTCGCATTTTTGTTGTTGTACCCTGCGCTGGCACTTTCCTCGATGTTTTTCATTAATCGTTCGTATTTAAACATCGTAGGGCTTGCGCTGGTGTTTTTGGTGTCCGTCTGCACGGATATGTTTGCCTATTTCGTCGGCGTGCTGTGCGGTAAAAACAAACTTTGCCCGCATATCAGCCCGAAAAAAACGGTGGAAGGTGCCATCGGCGGCGTGTTCGGCGGTTTGTTCGGTGCCGGCGTAACCTTTTTGATTTTTGAAGTGTTCCATTGGATCGTCCCCGGGTTGCCGTTGCCGCTCGGCCTAAAAATTTTCGACTACGTTGCAATCGGGCTGTTCGGTGCGGTGTGTACGCAAATCGGCGATCTCGTGGCAAGCATGGTCAAGCGAAATTGCGGCATCAAGGATTACAGTCATTTGCTGGGGAGTCACGGCGGCATTATGGATCGCTTCGACGGAATCATGTTCAATGCCTGTTTCGTCGCGTTAATCTTCAGCTTTTTGGTTTAAAAAATCGCTACGATGCTTCGGTTTATCCGAAGCATTTCTATTAAGGAGCTATGAAAAAAGTCGTTGTTTTGGGTAGTACCGGCTCTATCGGTACGCAAACGTTGGATGTCATCCGCACTCACCCCGACCGTTTTGAGGTTTTGGGGTTGGTCGGCTATTCCAACGTGCCGTTGTTGCGTCGGCAAGCAGAGGAATTTCGTCCGAAGTTCCTTTCCGCACTGAGTCCGAACGCCGCTGCGGAAAAGGATTTTTTGCCCGCAAAGGAATGCCTTGCCACCTTGGCGGAATGGGGTGCGGACGTCGTTGTTGCTGCAACGTCGGGGATTACCGCACTGCCGGTGGTGCTAAATTGCTTAAAAAACGGCGTCGACGTCGCTTTGGCAAACAAGGAAACGCTGGTGGTCGGCGGCGAATTGTTTCAGGAATCGAAACAAAGTTTTAAGGGCAAACTTATTCCGATGGACAGCGAGCACTCCGCTTTGTGGCAGTGTTTGCACTTCGGTGCGGAAAAGCAGGTGGAAAAACTGATTCTTACCGCCAGCGGCGGCGCACTGTTCTCCTACTCGGCGGACGAAATGAAGCACGTCACGCCGGAAAAAGTGTTGCAACACCCGAATTGGAGCATGGGCAAAAAAATCACGGTGGACAGTGCCACCATGATGAACAAGGGCTTCGAAATGATCGAGGCGCATTGGCTGTTCGACGTGCCGTATTCCAAAATCGAAGCAGTCGTGCATCCGCAAAGCATCGTGCATTCCTTGGTGGAATTTGCGGACGGTAGCCTTTTGGCACAACTTGCCGAGCCGGATATGCGCATTCCCATTCAACTTGCACTAACGTACCCCGAACGCCTGCCGTTGCCGCTCAAAAAACTCGATTTAACGGAACTCGGCGCATTGACGTTTTGCAAAATTCCGGAGCAAAAATTCCCTTGTTTTACGTTAGCAAAGGAAATGGCGACAAAAGGCGGCATGGCACCCGTGCTGCTCAACGCCGCAAACGACGTCGCTGTGCAGGCATTTTTGCAGGGGGCCTTGCGGTTTGACGAAATCGCTCCGTTCATTCGTCAGATAATTTACACATATTTATCAAAATTTGAAAATAAAGTTACGTTAGACTATATTCTGTCTGCGGACGAAGAAATCCGCCGTCGTTGTGCGGAGCAGTTAAAAAGAGGGACATCATGTTAAGTTTTATCACGTTTACCGAAATTTTAAGCAACGTTGCCTACGTTTTGCTTGCATTTTTGATTTTGATGTTCATGGTAACCATCCACGAACTCGGTCACTACACGGCAGGCAAATTGCTTAAGTTTAAAATCAACGAATTCGCAATCGGCATGGGACCGAAAATTTTCAAGCGAAAAATGAAAAGCGGTGAGGATTTTTCCGTTCGCGTGCTACCGCTCGGCGGTTTTTGCGCGTTCGAAGGGGAGGACGAGGACGGCGAGGATCCCGCTGCGTTCAATCGACAAAAACCGTGGAAACGGCTCATCGTGCTGTTTTCGGGGGCGTTTTTCAACTTCCTTTCGGCAATTCTCATTGCGGTGATTGCCTTTTCCTGCTTTGGCGATCAACTCCCGTCCGTGCACGAAATTTACAACACGTCCCCCAACTATTCGGCGGAAGCATCGGCAAACACCTTCCGACAAGGGGACGTCATTTTGGCGATTAACGGCAAAACGATTTATTTAGCAAACGACATCGGCAAGTACATTGCTTCCGCTCCGGAGGAAATGTCCGTGTTGGTGCTGCGTGACGGCGAAAAAGTGCTGTTGGAAGGCATTCGCAAGGGCAATTACACCATCACGAAGGACGACAAAACTCAAACGTATTTCGGCTGGGGCATCAGCATGACTTACGGCGATCGCATTCGCTACAGTTTCGGCGAAGCACTGACGCGCAGTGCGCCGTACTGTTTCCGTGTCGGCGGCTACGTGTTGGAAACGCTGGGCGGCTTGGTTACGGGGCTCATCGGGTTGGATCAAATCGGCGGGCCGATTACCACGCTCGACATCACCATGCAAATCATGCGCACGGGCTTTGCCAACGTTTTGTTCCTCATTACGTTAATTTCGGTAAACCTTGCCGTGTTTAACCTCCTGCCGCTTCCGGCGTTGGATGGTTCGCGCATGCTGTTCGTCGTCATCGAATGGATTCGCAAAAAGCCAATCAATCGCAACGTGGAAGGCTGGATTCACGCCGTAGGGCTAATCCTCCTGCTTATCTTTGTGATAGCCGTTGACTTGTTGCATTTATTTGGGTAAAATAGGGTTATGACGTTGTATCATCGTACCAAAACGATTCAAATCGGAACAGTTGCCATCGGCAACGGAGCGGAAATCGCCGTCCAATCCATGACGACGGTGCCGCCTTCGGATGTCGAAAGCACGCTTTTGCAAATCAACCGGCTTCAACAGGCCGGTTGTTCTGTCGTGCGCGTGGCAGTTCCGACCATGGCGGATGCGGAAGCCATTGCCGCCTTAAAGCAACGGACGTCCGTCCCCATTGTTGCGGACGTGCATTTCGATTGGCGTCTTGCGGTGGCGGCCATTCGTAGCGGTGCGGACAAAATTCGCATCAATCCCGGCAACGTCGGCTTGGGCGAAGGGTTGGATTGCGTCATTGCCGAGGCAAAACGCGCCGGCATTCCGATTCGCATCGGGATTAACGGCGGCAGCCTTCCGGCAGAGTTTTTAAAGGATGAGGCCGCCGGCATGGCGGAACTTATGCGCCGCTACGTGCGCTATTTCGAGGAGCGCGGCTTTTTCGACTTGGTGCTGTCCGCAAAATCCAGCGACGTCGCAACGAGCAGTCGCGTCAATCGTTTGTTGGCGCAAGCGTACGACTACCCGATTCACATCGGGCTTACCGAGGCAGGCACGGCGGAACGCGGCATTTTAAAATCGGCTGTGGTTGCGGGTGCGTTACTGACGGACGGCATCGGCGACACGTTGCGCGTTTCCTTAACGGACGATCCCGTTCGGGAGGCGGAAGCGGCGCTTGAAATTTTGCAAGCGGTCGGCAAAAAAAAGGATTTTGTGGAAGTCATCAGTTGCCCGACTTGCGGCAGGTGTCGCATCGACTTAATTCCGTTGGCGCAAGCCGTAAGCGAACACGTCAAAGGCGTAAAAAAATCTATGAAAATCGCCGTCATGGGCTGTGCCGTAAACGGCCCGGGTGAAGCAAAAAATGCGGATTTAGGCTTGGCAGGCGGCGACGGCAAAGCGGTGTTTTTCAAAAAAGGAAAAATTTTTAAATCGGTTTCCGATTCCGAAAATATTTTGGCGGAATTTTTGAGGGAAATCGATCGGGAGTTAAACGAAAAATGATTTTAATGGACGGAATTTCGGAACGAACGCAAGGGAAGTATCCGGAGCTGAAACTCAGGAGCGCGGTTCTCGAAAAATCAAAAAAACAACTAAAACTGACGTTCGCTTATCCGGAGCTGTTGCCGCCGGATGCGAAGGAGGAAATCATCTCCGCCATTGCGGAGCAAATTCCATCCGTGTTCCGTGCGGAAACGGAGTTTATTCGGGATTATATGGACTGCGATTTGTTGCGCAGCATGCTTTTTAAAAAATTGCAGGAGGATTTCTTTACCTTTTCCATTCGCATTTCCTCCGAGGATATCCGCATCGACGAAACGGACGGTGCATTCCGCATCCGGTTCGAAGTGGAAAAAAATCTCGGCAAAATGCTGGAAAACGAGGGGATTTTGGAAAAACTGCAAAACTATTTTCAAAGCATCACAAACTACAAAATCACGGTGGAAAAGGACGAATTGTACGAAAACACCGACGTTTCGGACGTCCTCAAAAGCGTGGAGGAAA
The DNA here is from genome assembly GCA_934177025.1 of uncultured Clostridia bacterium. Classification (GTDB taxonomy): domain Bacteria; phylum Bacillota; class Clostridia; order Christensenellales; family CAG-314; genus CAKPPA01. The sequence continues at coordinate 4,801 of CAKPPA010000016.1, read as the reverse complement.
AGGGCACGCGTGCCATCAACAAGCAACTGTTTCAGCCTTCGCGCAAAATCGAATTGGAGGTCGTAACCGACCTCATCGGCAAACCGATTGAGGAAAAACCGAAGTTCATCATGGACATTTTAGGCGAGGAAACGTACTCCGTCATTTGCGGCATGTACGGCAGCCCGTCGGAAAAAATCACAAAAACAGGGCTAACGGTGTTTAGTTTTCAGGTAACGGACTTCACGGGGAGTATCCGCGTCGTAATGTTCCCTAAGGAGGCGGATCTCGGCAAGCTGAAAACACTGGTTCCTTCCGACGAAATTATTTTGTGCGGCAAAGTCGTAAAAAACGACTATTCAAAGGAATTGGAATTCCGTGCGTTTCGTGTCGGACGGTGCAAAATCGGCGATCAGGACGCCATTCGGGCAATGCGTCGAGCCGTTCCCGACCATTATCAACTGATTTTTCCGGAAAAATTCGTACATAACGAGCAGGAAATGTTTTTGTCCGACCACAAAACGGCGGAAGTTTTGCGGGGCAAGGAATTTGTCGTGTTCGATTTCGAAACAACGGGCTTAAACTATTTGGAAAACAGCCCGATTGAACTCGGTGCGGTAAAAATCCGCGACGGCGAAATTGTGGAAACGTTTACCACGTTGTTGCATCCTTCCGACCACGGCAAGGGCAAAGCAAAAAAAGGCTCCGGCGAAAAACTCATACCGGACGATATCACAAAAATGACGGGGATCGACGACAGCATGGTCAAGGACGCTCCGCAATTTAGCGAAATCATTCCCGATTTTTACAAGTTTTGTTACGGCACGTCCCTCATCGGGCACAACGTTTCCTTTGACGCAGGTTTTTTGCACTTCTACACAAAGGAAAGCGGCTACATTTTCGACATGCCTCTCATCGACACCATCGAAGTGGCAAAAAAGTTTTACCATTTGCCGGAGTTCCGCGAAGCGGCACCGAGTGCCTACAACCTCAACGCCGTAAGCCACGCTTTGGGGGTTGTCAATGAGGACGCGCACCGCGCCATGTACGATGCCGTCACCACGGCAAAATGCTTTTTAAAAATGCACGACGAAAGCCAAAAACTGTTGTATTAATCGGCATAACCGAGTAAAACACTAAAAAAAGGGGTATTCTTGCAAAAGAATATCCCTTTTGTACGTTATTTTCGTTTTTTGACAGCAAATCTTTATCCTCTCAAAAAAAAGAAAAAACCGAGAAAACACTTGTAAAAACAGTGCAAATGTGTTATACTCAGTACGCTTGAATAAACGTTACGGTATGAGGGCGGGGTATCCCGCTCTCATATTGATATCGGGGTGTTTTATGGCAGAAAAAATCAGCGACAAAGTTTTTGCATTGGTGGAGCCTTATGCGGAGCAATTCGGGCTCGAATTGGTGGAGGTGGAGTACGCAAAAAAAGCGGACGGAATGCATCTCACCGTGTTTATCGACAAGGAAGCGGGCGTCAGTTTGACGGATTGCGAAAATCTGCACCGCGCCATCGACGAACCGTTGGACGTGTTGGACCCTACGGAGGGCATGCCTTACACGCTAAACGTTTCCTCCTTGGGGATCGACCGCCCGTTAAAAACGGAGCGGGATTTTAAAAAGAATCTCGGGAAGGAAATTACGGTAAAACTTTACGCACCGCAAAACGGCAAAAAGCGGTGGGACGGGGTGCTGGTTTCCTATGATTTACCGAATAAAACCTTCGTATTGCAAACGAAACAAGGAACTATTGCGTTCGACATCGGCAAAACCGCGCTGATCGAACCGCTAATCCGATTTTAATGGAGGATAAAATGATAAATAAAGATTTTTTTCTTGCTCTGGAAGATTTGGAAAAGGAAAAGGGAATCGAACCCGAAGTGTTTTACAAAGCATTGGAAAACGCATTGACCTTTGCTTGTAAAAAGAATTTCGGCGAGGCATACGACGTCACCGTCAAAGTGAATCCGGAAAAGGCAACGATTCGCGTTTATGCTTACAAAACCGTTGTGGACGAGGTGGAGGACCCCGACAAACAAATTTCCTTGGACGAAGCGAGAGAAATCAAAAAATCCTACAAAGTGGGCGACACCGTCATGAACGAAATTTTCCCGCGCGAATTCGGCCGAATTGCGGCGCAAACGGCAAAACAAGTCGTAATGCAAACGCTAAGGGAAACGGAGCGGAACAACACGCTCAATCAGTTTATGGAAAAGGAAAACGAATTGCTGGTCGGCGTAGTGCAACGCATTCGCGAGGACGGCAGCGTGTTTGTGGAAATCGGCAAAAACCAAATGGAAGGCATTTTGATGCCGGTCGATCAAATTCCGAACGAAAAGTTTTCCGTCGGCGATCGCATTAAAGTTTACGTCAAAAAAGTAAAGGACAGCGGCAAAGGTGCGCAAGTCGTGCTTTCCCGTGCTAGTTTCGGGTTTGTAAAACGCCTGTTCGAAAACGAAGTACCGGAAATCCGCGCGGGCATTGTCATTGTAAAGGCCATTGCGCGTGAAGCGGGCTACCGCACGAAAATCGCCGTTTGGTCGAACGACGAACAAATCGACGCCGTCGGTGCTTGCGTCGGCAACAAAGGCGTGCGTGTCAATGCCATTGTCAGCGAACTCAACGGCGAAAAAATCGACATCATTCCGTGGAGTCCGGACGCTTTGGACTACATTGCGCGTTCGTTAAGTCCGGCAAAAGTACTTATGGTGCAGGCAAACGAGGAAACAAAGGAAGCAAAAGTCATCGTGCCGGACAACAAATTGTCCTTGGCAATCGGCAAGGAAGGGCAAAACGCTCGGCTTGCGGCGCGGTTGACCGGTTGGAAAATCGACGTCAAGTCCTATTCGGTGGCATTGCAAAGCGGCCTGTTGGACGAAAGCGACGACCTTGGGGAATTCGGGGATTCGTTAGCAACGGAGGAGTAATTTGGATAAAAAAGTTCCGGAACGGATGTGCGCAGTTTGCAGGACGTTAAAACCAAAAAAGGAATTGTTGCGCGTTGTCAAAAACAAGGAAGGAAAGGTTTTCGTTGACGAAAGCGGAAAACAAAACGGCAGGGGGGCATATCTCTGTAAATCCAAAGCGTGCATCGAAAAGTGCGCAAAAACGAAACTGCTGAACAAACTGTTTGAAACGAACGTGGAGGAAACGCTGTACCAATCCTTAAGGGAGTACGAGATTGAAACCTAACGTCAAAACCTATTTGGGGTTTGCGAAAAAAAAGAACAGTCTTTTAATCGGCTACGAATCGGTGTTCCGTGCAAGGCAAAAAGTGTATTTGGTGCTAATCCAGCAGGATTTAGCCGAAAATGCGAAAAAAAAGGTAACGGAGTACTGCGAAACAAAAAAAATCCCGCTTTTTACGGCGGACGAACCGTTGGAAGCAACGGTATATATTCCGAATTGCAAAGCAATCGGGATAACCGACAAATCTTTGTCGGAGGTCATAATCAAAAATTTGACGGATGAATCAGGAGCGGAGGTAAAACTTGACTTACACATTTAATTTTTCGGGAGAATCGAACAAAGGCTTCAGCAATCTGAAATCGATTCAGACCTTGCAAAAAGAGGTGAACGAATTTTCGGCGACGGTGAAGGACGCGAAAAAGCGTTTGGACGCGATTTCGAAATCCATCGAGCAAAAGGGCAAAACCTTTTTGACGGAAACGGAATCGGCGGAAGTCGTTGCGGAAATTCGGCCAACTGCCGAAAAGGAGCCTAAAAAGGAGGAAGTTTCGTCTTCCGTGCCGGAACAGCACGAGGAGCCTACACCGATCCCTGCGGCACCGGCAGCGCAACCGGAACCGAAAAAACCGGAGCCGAAAAAACCGGAGCCGAAAAAAGCGGAACCGAGTGCCGAAAAAAACACGGCGGAAGTCAAACCGGGGCAAAAAACCTACGTGGACGAAAAAGGCAACATCAAAGTGCGGAAATTCATTACCGATCGCATTCCGCCGAAGCCGGTATCCACCAATCCGCCTCCGCGCATGATCGATTTAAACAATCTCAATCGGCCGCGCTTTAACCGAAACGGTCCGAATGCGCGCCCGTTCGACAAAAAACCGAACGTACAGGGTGCACCGGCGCGTCCGTTCGACAAATCGCGCCCGCCACAACGGCAGGGCAGTGCGCCGACGGCGTTTTCCGCACCTTCGTTCGACGCTCCGCTGATTCAAAAGGAAGCAAAATCCTTCGGCAACAAAAACAAAACTTCCGACCGTCCGGACGAACGGAAAAACAACTTCAACAAAAAATCCTTGTTGAAGCGTACGTACGCCGAAAAAATGGATGAGGACGGAAAATTCCTCGGACGCCGCCCGAAATCGAAAAAGGAATCGAAAACGGTTGTTGCGCCGAAAATCGAACACGCAGTCGTCAATTCGCAGGAAGTGCAAATCAAAGTGCTCAGCGAAAAAATCGGAATTACGGCGGCGGAAATTATTAAGCAATTATTTAAGGAAGGCATCGTAAAAACCATTAACGACACGGTGGATTACGATTTTGCGGCGGTTGTAGCCTCCAATTACGGCGTTACGCTGGAATTGAAAATGGACGAAACGTTCGAGGAACAACTGATGAAAAACATCGACAACAGCGACGGGCTGGCGGATGACACCAAGCGCGCGCCGATCGTCACGGTTATGGGGCACGTCGACCACGGCAAAACGTCCTTGTTGGATGCAATTCGCAAAACCAACGTTACGGCGGCCGAAGCCGGCGGAATCACGCAGCACATCGGTGCTTACACGGTAAAAGCCAAAGGCGAGGACATCACGTTCATCGACACGCCGGGGCACGAAGCGTTTACGGC
>CAKPPA010000015.1 GCA_934177025.1 uncultured Clostridia bacterium | reverse complement strand
TAGTGGAATTGCGCAAACGGCATGGAGCCGCTGTCGTACCAGCAATCCAGCACTTCCGGCGTGCGGTGCATTTGCTTGCCGCATTTCGGGCAAGGGAAGGTAACTTCGTCGATGTACGGGCGGTGCAGTTCCACGTCGTGATCCAAATGCGCCAATTCGCGCAACTCTTCCCGACTGCCTACCACGTGAATTTCGCCGCAATCCGGACAAACCCAAATCGGTAGCGGCGTGCCCCAGTAGCGTTCCCGCGAAATGCCCCAGTCGATGACGTTTTCGAGGAAGTTGCCCATACGCCCCGTGCCGATTGTCGGCGGGATCCAATTGACGGAAGCATTGCTTGCCAAAAGGTCGTCCTTCACATCCGTTACTTTAATGAACCACGATTTACGCGCGTAGTACAGGAGCGGCGTGTCGCAACGCCAGCAGAACGGGTAGTTGTGCGTAAATTCCATTTCCTTAAACAGTAAATGATTTTTCCGCAGTTTTTCAATTAAAAATTTGTCGCCGTCCTTACAGAACACGCCTTTTAAGTCGTACACGTCGTCGGTAAACACACCGCGTTCGTTGACCAACTGCACAAGCGGCAAATTGTAGCGACGGCCTACGCGTGCGTCGTCCTCACCGAACGCCGGTGCTTGGTGAACGATGCCCGAGCCGTCCGTTAACGTGACGTAATCGTCGCACGTGACGTAATAAGCGTTTTTCGGCGAAACGTAATCGAACAACGGCTCATACTTGCGGTACTCCAAATCCTTTCCGCGGAACGTTTCCACCAATTCGTAGGAATCGAACAGCGAATCCGTCAGGGCCTTTGCCAAGTAGTAAAACTCGTCGCCCACTTTAATTTTGCAGTATTCTTCCTTCGGGTTGACGCAAAGCGCAACGTTGCTCGGAAGCGTCCAAGGAGTGGTCGTCCACGCAAGGTAGTAGGTGTTTTCCTCGCCCGTGGCAGGGAATTTTACGAACACGGAGGATTCCTTTACGTCCTTGTACCCCTGCGCCACTTCGTGGCTGGAAAGTGCCGTGCCGCAACGCGGGCAGTAAGGCACGATTTTAAAGCCTTTGTACAAAAGTCCCTTTTTGTAAATTTCCTTTAAACTCCACCACACCGATTCGATGTAATTGTTGTCGTAGGTAATGTAAGGCTCCTCCATGTCCACCCAGTAGCCGACGCGGTCGGACATTTTTTCCCATTCGCCTTTGTACTTCCAAACGCTTTCCTTACATTGCTGCACAAACGGCTCGATGCCGTATTTTTCGATTTCCTGCTTGCCGTCGATGCCTAACTTTTTTTCCACCTCGAGTTCCACCGGCAAGCCGTGCGTATCCCAGCCGGCTTTGCGCAGCACGTGAAACCCTTTCATCGTTTTGTAACGCGGAATGATGTCCTTCATCACGCGCGTTAAAATATGCCCGATGTGCGGTTTTCCGTTTGCCGTCGGCGGCCCGTCGTAAAACGAAAAGGACGGGTGCCCTTCGTTTTCCTCCTGCGTTGCCTCGAAAATTCGGTTTTCCTTCCAGAACTCCAGAATGTCCTTTTCCCTTTCCACAAAATTCAAACTTGTGCTGACTTTTTTGTACATTTTTCCGACTCCTCTTACGGCGATGCCGTAACGATAAAAAAATTCCGTTGTTTAAGACACAACGGAATCGTGAAACCACTTAAATCAACGTATACTAACATATACTGTCCTTTTAACGGCGGACGCCCGTAAATCCTTACTTCGTTCGGAATTTCCGCTTTCGGAGGGATACCTTTTCGCTTCCGGAATTGCCTTTCACCAAACAGCAACTCTCTGAATCCTTCCCCGAAAAGACTTGTCTCCAATCTGACGCGTTTTTCTATTTGCCGCTATTATACAAAACCTCGCCGATTTTGTAAAGCCTTTTTTCCCTCGTTGCCGCTTTCGACAAAAATTTCAGTTGCTCGATTCCTTTTTTTATAGTATACTGTTTACGCTGTGCTAGGCGGGGAGCTAGTGGTGCCCTGCACCTACAATCCACTACAGTAGGGCCGAAGGTTGAACTGAGGTTCTGCCCGTGGGGAGCAGGCGGAAGCAAGCAATGTTGATTTCAAGGTCCCGTGCAACGGAACACCGCGAACCATGTCAGGGTCGGAAGGCAGCAGCATTAAACGGAGCGTTTCGTGTGCCACGGGGAAACTTTGGAGGAGTCGGCTACTTTCAAACCGTCTCGGCGGACAAAATCGAATTCAACGCACAGCCATAGAAAGCGTCCCTACAAGGGACGCTTTTTTGTTGCCTTAAATTTTTAAAACTTTTCGTTTCCGTGAAAACCAAGGAAGCACGTCGTTTTGCGCTTTTTTTCGTGGTTTTTCGAAAGGACAAGGAAACCACCGTGAAATCCCTCGTCCGTAGGCAAGGCGGTACGTCGGCTTTTTCGAAGAATCGTTTATTCTTTTCCCTAATCCCCGTGGTTTTGCGCCTTTTTTCGTGATTATTCCGCACGCAAAGGATGCACGTTACACCAATTTCATAATTTCCTTTTTTAAGCGGGCGATAATCTTTTTTTCCAAGCGCGAAATGTAGGACTGGCTGATTCCCAAGTAATCCGCCACTTCCTTTTGCGTTTTTTCCTCCGCACCGTTTAACCCGAACCGCAAGCAAACGATTTCGCGTTCCCTGTGGCTCAGTTTGTTCAGCGACTCCTGCAGTAAGTCCCGTTCCACGTTGTTTTCGATGTTTTTGTACACCATGTCGCTGTCCGTCCCGAGGACGTCGCTAAGGAGCAATTCGTTGCCTTCGCCGTCCACGTTCAGCGGCTCGTCCAACGAAACTTCCATTTTTTTTCGCACCGTTTTCCTTAAATGCATTAAAATTTCGTTTTCGATGCAGCGGGAAGCATAGGTGGCAAGTTTAATCTTTTTTTCCGGCTCAAAACTGTTTACGGCTTTGATTAACCCGATGGTCCCCACCGAAACCAAGTCCTCGATGTCGATGCCGGTGTTTTCGAATTTTTTTGCCAAGTACACCACCAGCCGCAAATTATGCTCGATGAGTGTTGCTTTTGCGCCTTCGTCGCCGTTTTTAAATCGAAACAACATTTCCCGCTCCTGCTCCGCCGTTAACGGCACGGGCAACGCTTCCGAACCGCAAATGTAATTGAGGACTTTTTCCTCCAAACTGTCCAACGTAAAAATGCGTTTCAAAAAATTCAAAAATTTCATTCCCCTTCCTCCCTAAAACAATCCGAATGCAACAGGACATCGAAATTTCGGAACCGAAACTCCCCCGGATCGGGCAATCCGAGGACGCAATTTGTCGGTTTTCCGTCCACTTCCGCTTTTTCCGGCACAACGACGGGCATTTGTTTTTTGCCGCCGACCGTTTCGTAACACAGCATTCGCATTTTTTTCGTCGTCAATGCATCCCGCAACGCTTTTTCCATGGCGATGCCGTGCAAATGTTTTTCCCCTACCACAAACACGGGAAGCCCTGCGTAGCATAGGGAGTTCCCCGTATCCACAAACCCGCGCAAACAATAGTCCTTGTTTTCCAACGTGACGGTAACGCTTACGAACAATTTTGCTCGTTTTTGCATTTTTCCGATATAGCGTATGACGTTGTTTAGGCAAAATAGAACCGCTCCCACGCCGCCGACGATAGCACCCAAGGGAATTTCCGCCGCATAGCGCAGGAAGGGACCGCTTGTGTAATCGACGGAAAACAATTCGAACAGCCCTAAAATGCCGCCGCCGAACACAAAAGTAAACGTGACGAACAAAATGCCGCTCATCAAAAACTCGCGAAAACTGTGGTAGCGAACGACAACGGCAAGCATCACGACGGCAGTGAAAAGTTTGAGCGGAACGACAAAAACACTCGGCGGCAGCAAACTGACCGCAATGCCGAGGACGGCACCCAACACCGCCGAAAACAGTAAATTTCGTTTTTTCGGGCGAATTTTTTGTACGCGAAAGGTAAAATACAAAATCAAGCAATGAAACACCACGTTATCCGCCAGCGCATATTCGATATAAACGTCCACGTTTTCATTGTAACGGGGTGACGCCCGTCAAAAAGATATTTTTTGGCGGAAAAGTAAAATTCTTGCCGAATCCCCATTGAACTACGCAAAAATAATGCTATAATTAATGCGGAGGGACTATGGACGCAAAAACGAAAAAAATTTTCAGCGGTATTTTTAAAACAGCGCAAACGGATTTCGACGGGGACGTAAAGTCCTTAACGGACGGGATTTGCGAAACGATGGAAACGGATTTCGAAACGGGAATTCGACTGTGGGAGTTTTGCCTCGAAAAATTCGAAAAGCCCTACCTTGCGGATTCCACAGTAAATTGCGCTTTGAGCGCGGCGGTGTTCGACCGCATTGCGGATAAATTCGGCGAATCGAAAGCCATCAAAACCCTTTTGGAAAACAATGCGTTGAAAAAAGCCTTTTTGATGCAAAGCGATTCGCTTGGGGACTATCACTTTGTGGAAATTTGCGTGAATTTCCTTGTTGCGCAAAAAACGGAGGAATTGGACGAAATGTTTCGGCTCATGCAAAAAAACACGATGTCCCGCCAAACGTACGGGCAAACGATGAAACGCATTACCGAACGGTTTTTCGACGTGCTTGCGCAAAAACACGGCGTAAAAAACTTCCGCCTCAGCAAAAAACAAATTCAAATTTTGACGGAGCACATCGAAAAAATCAAAGGCCCCGAAAAAGCACTGCTCCTGCAACGCATTAAGGAATTAAATTAAAAAAAGAAACCCGACGTAACAACGTCGGGTTTTTTAACGTCAACAAAACGTTTCGGAAAAGTTGCCTTTTCCGTTGAAAGGAGCGAAATCGCTTACTTCAATTCTGCTTCTGCGCCGGCTTCTTTCAATTTTGCAAGGAATTCGTCCGCTTGTTCCTTTGCAACGTTTTCTTTCAACACGCTCGGTGCTTTGTCAACGAGGTTTTTCGCGTCAACCAAGCCCAAACCGGTGATTTCACGCACAACTTTGATAACAGCGATTTTGTTTGCGCCCGCTGCTTTCAGTTCCACGTTGAATTCGGTTTTTTCTTCCGCTTGAGGAGCAGCCGCAGCAGCACCGCCTGCCACCACTACCGGAGCAGCCGCGCTAACGCCGAATTCTTCTTCCAATGCTTTCACCAATTCGTTCAATTCCAAAACGGAAAGAGTTTTTACTTCTTCTACAAATTTCTTAATATCTGCCATTTTAATGACCTCCTAAAATATTTGCTCTTATTGAGCTTGTTTTTCTGCGATCGCATTGACCGCGATTGCAAGGCTTCGAATCGGCGCTTGCAACACATTGCAAAGCATGGAAAGCAACGTCTGTTTGCCAGGGATGTTTGCCAGTGCTTTTACCGCTGCAGCATCGGCGAATTCCTTTTCCACCATGCCGCACTTGATTTCCATTTTGTTGTAGTTTTTCACGTGATCTGCCGCGATTTTCGCCGGAAGGACGACATCCTCGTAAGAAAACGCGATTGCGGTCGGGCCGTTCAGTGCTTCGTCGAATTGATGATAACCCAATTCGTTCAAAGCAATGCGCACCAAGGTGTTTTTCAACACTTTGTATTCCACGCCCGCTTTGCGGAACTCCGTTCGGAATGCGGTATCTTCTTCCACGGTGAGACCTTTGTAGTCAATCACAACGAAGGCCGCGCATTTTTGAACTTTTTCCTTAATTTGTTCCACAACTTCTCTTTTTGCTTCTCTAATTGCGTTCACTGTTTTACCTCCTTTTTCTTTTTTTACGGGTTTCCCCTTAAAAAAAGCCCCTGTACCGAAAGTACAAGGGGCAGGTTCATTCTTTACGAATTGATGCACCGTAGTACCTCGGCAAGATTTATTCCCGAAAGAAACTTGCTGTCTCAGGTGATGGGGCTTAATTTACGAAATTAATACTTGTAGTTGACTTTGACACCCGGGCCCATCGTCGACGTTACCGTTACGCTTTTGATGTAAACACCTTTTGCGGATGCCGGTTTTGCTTTGACGATAGCGTCCATAATCGTGTTGAAGTTTTCGCCGAGTTTTTCCGCGCCGAAACTTTTTTTACCGAACACAACGTGCACGATTGCCGTTTTGTCCACGCGGTATTCCACTTTACCGGCTTTGACGTCCTTAATTGCTTTTTCAACGTCCATCGTAACCGTACCGCTCTTCGGGTTCGGCATTAAACCTTTTGGACCGAGCAGTTTACCGATACGGCCAACCAAGCCCATCATGTCCGGAGTGGTGATACAAACGTCAAAATCGAACCAGTTTTCGTTTTGGATCCGAGCAACGATTTCCTCTGCACCGACGTAATCCGCACCGGCTGCAGCGGCTTCGTCCGCCTTTGCGCCTTTTGCAATGACCAAAACGCGAACGTTTTTACCCGTTCCGTTCGGAAGCACCACAACGCCGCGCACTTGTTGATCCGCATGACGAGGATCTACGCCCAAACGCACGTGGAGCTCCATCGTTTCGTCGAATTTTGCTTTTGCCGTTTCGACAGCGATTTTCAATGCTTCTTCCGTTTCGTATGCTTTGGAACTGTCGTACAGTTTCAAACTCTCTTTATAATTTTTACCGTGTTTCATTCTTTCCCTCCCGTGGTGTTAACGAATTCCGCCGAATATTCCGGAACTCTCCCACTTAGTCGACGACCACGACGCCCATGCTGCGCGCCGTACCCGCAATCATGCTGCAAGCTGCTTCCAAACTTGCCGCATTAAGGTCAGTCATCTTGACTTTCGCAATTTCTTCCACTTGCGCTTTCGTGATTTGTGCTACTTTCGTTTTGTTCGGAACTGCCGAGCCGCTTTCGATTTTGCATGCTTTTTTAATCAAAACCGGAGCAGGCGGCGTTTTCAGAACAAACGTAAAGGAACGGTCCTGATAGATCGTGATAATAACCGGAATAATCATGCCCGGTTGATCCTGCGTTTTTGCGTTGAATTCCTTCGTGAAGCCCGGAATGTTAATTCCGTGAGGGCCCAAAACGGAACCTACCGGTGGAGCCGGCGTCGCTTTTCCTGCAGGTAATTGCAATTTTACAACAGCAGTGACTTTTTTAGCCATAGTATCCTCCTATGTGGTTATCGCGAAACGGATTTTCCGTTTCTCCCACGTTATCGTCCACGCCTTTCGGCGTCGAAACCTTATTGATTTAACGATTCCACCTGAATGAAATCCATTTCCACGTCCGTTTCCCTACCGAACATACTCACGGTCAGTCCCACTTTTTGACGCGTAGGATCCACGGATTTAATGACGCCCACCATTCCTTCAAACGGTCCGGAAATGATTTTTACGGTTTCGCCTTCCTTCAAAGCGAAATCCGTAACGACGGCGTCCAACCGCAAACGGCGCACTTCCTCGTCGCCCAAAGGCAATGCCCTGCCTCCGGGACCGACAAACCCCGTAACGCCCCTCGTATTGGTTAACATATACCAAATCTGCGGAGAATAAATCAGTTTTACGAAAACATAGCAAGGCATAATCCGCCGTTCGACCGCGCGTTTTTTGCCGTTTTTTTCCTCGATCGTTTCCTCCGTGGGAATTTTGATTTCCAAAATCGTATCCTGCAAATTGTTGTTTTCAATCATTTGCCGGATACTTTTGCTGACAAACTCTTCGTAGCCCGAATACGTATGCAGCACGTACCACTTTGCCGATTCGCTCATGCCCTTATCCTCTGGTAATCAGCCCGAGCAGCCAGGAAAACAAAACGTCCGCAGCGCCGATGATTACGGTGAAAAACAAAACGACCAACAACACAATGCCGGTGTTTTTCAAAACGGTAGGAAAAGTCGGCCAGGAAACTTTTTTGAATTCCGACCAACTTTTGGAAAAATATCGGCCCATCCGTTTGAAGATGTTCGGTTTTTTCTCTTTTACTTGCGGGTTTTTATTTGCCATTTTAACCTCTTCAATGCTTACTTCGCTTCTTTATGCACCGTATGCTTTTGACAGAATTTGCAATACTTTTTCAGTTCGAGCCGTTCCGTGGTGTTCTTTTTATTTTTCATATTGTCGTAATTACGCTGTTTGCATTCGGTACAAGCCAAAGTAATTTTCGTTCTCGATCCTTTCGCTGCCATTTTTCGTTTTCTCCCCAAAAATTTAACACTCCCGTTCAGAAGTGCTAAAAGATAATAGCACAATACGGAAAAGATGTCAAGCAATTTCGCCTTTTCCCCATACGTGAAAAAAACGTCCGCTTGAATTCCTCCGCCGACTGTTCTTGTTAGGTGTATTTTACTCTACTTTTTTTAAATCGTCAATTTTTTTACACTACTTTTTTAAGTCCTGAGGTTTCGCCCTGCCGGTCGGCGTTTCGAGTGACGTTCCTCCCCTTTACTTCGGCGTTTGCTCCTTTTTCGGTTAACTTTCGCCCCTTGCCTTTTATGCGGCAATCCGTTTTTGTTCGAAACGCTTTCCTTTCCCTCCCTTTTCCGCATTCGGTGTTTTCGCGTTTTTTTTGTTTCCCCTCGTTCGGCACGATATTTTTACTTCCCCATGGTTCAAAAAACCGACGTTTTTTAATCGCACGGTAAAAATCCTTTCCGTTAAAAAATTATTTATCGCACACGATTTCATTATCTGTTTGAAATTTTTCCGTTCGTATGGTATAGTGTTACACGGAAGAAATTTTTGGAGGAAAAAGAATGTCAAAATTAAAAGGGGCATTGGCGTTCGGGCAATCGGGCGGGCCTTCGTCCGTTATCAATGCCAGCGCGTGCGGCGTAATCGAACAAGCCTTAAAGGAAGACTGCATTACGCAAGTGCTGGGGTTGCATCACGGCATTGCCGGCATTTTAAACGACGAATTTTTTGATATGGCGGCGGAAGATCCGAAGGAAATCCGCCTACTGAAAACCACGCCGAGTTCCGCTTTGGGCACGGTGCGGAAAAAATTGAAACATTTTGAGGAAGATCCCGACACTTACGAACGGATACTCCGTGCTTTTCGCAAACGGAACATCCGCTATTTTCTTTACGCAGGCGGCAACGACTCCATGGACACCTGCAACAAAATCAGCCAATATTTTAAAAACAACGATTACGAATGCCGTGTTATGGGCGTGCCGAAAACCATCGACAACGACCTCGACGTAACGGATCACTGCCCGGGCTACCCGAGTGCGGCGAAATTCATTGCAACGAGCTGCATGGAAATTCATCACGACGTGCGCGCTTACGACAAGGGCAAAGTAACGATTGTGGAAATTATGGGACGGAATGCCGGTTGGTTGACGGCGGCTTCCTACCTCAGCACGCATTTCGGACAGGGACCGGACCGCATTTACGTTCCGGAAGTGACGTTTGACATCGATCGTTTTTACGACGACATCAGCAACCTTTACGCAAAGCAAAACAACTGCATCATTGCAGTGTCGGAAGGAATTAAGGACAAACACGGCAAATACATTGCGGAATACAGTTCCCCTTGCGAAAAAGACGCATTCAACAACACGCAGTTGGGCGGTTGCACGAGTGTCCTCTCCTTTTTAGTAAAAAACAACTTAAAAATCAACACGCGTTCGGTGGAATTTAGTTTGCTGCAACGTTGCGCTTCCCACCTAAGCTCGAAAGTCGACATCGAGGAGGCGTACAACGCAGGTGCCGAGGCCGTGAAACAAGCCGTTGCCGGCAAAACCGGATTTATGGCGGGCATTCGCCGCGTCAACTCGAATCCTTACGAATCCGAAATTCAACTCATTCCTTTGGAACTTGTGGCGAACACGGAAAAACCTTTGCCGAAGGAATTTATTACCGAAAACGGCACCAACATCGATCCGTCGTTTGTGGACTATTTGTTGCCGCTGATTCAGGGGGAGGCCGACCTCCCGTTCGAAAACGGATTGCCGCGGTTTGCAAAACTGAAAAAACAACGGGTGTAATCGCCGTAGCGTTACAAAACGCTTAACACCGCACACCGAAGGGTGTCGCTCCGCAAAACAACGGAGGAACGGTACATTACAAAACACGTAAAACGCACTCACTGAAAACGCAGGGAACGATAGTGCGATTTGGAACGGCACCTTGCAAAAGGTACAAAACGAACCTCCTTACACACGGGATTGCGATGGGAAAATGACGTTACAAAATTCATTTCTCCATGCAACCACAACGTTTTTCGGAACGGCACGACAATAAAACCCACCATCAAACAAAAACCACCGAATGTTCGGTGGTTTTTTTGTTACAAGTATCTTTACGCCGCCCTTAACTTATTTCGCCCTTTTCAATTTTGGCGGTTTGTTCGTCCTGCGGTTTTGTCTTTTCACTCCTGCTTTATCAATTATTTACCGTTTCGCAACGATACTTTTTTAAGCCGTTTTCCAAGGAATCCGTAATGCGCGCCCTTAAGGAACCCGGCGAAAGAATTTCCACGTAATTGATGTACTGCATTGCCCAATGCGCCATGGCGTTTGGGCTTGCCTTAACGCAAACTTTTACCTTGTTTTCCTCTGCAGTCGGCAAAAATTGCACGTCCGTACCGAACCAATCCACAATTTGGTCAATCACGGAAACGTCCGCCAAAAATATAACGTTTTCCTGCCGATCGGCGTACATATACGGCAAGTTGGTCGCAAGCTCCCTGTAATTGATGCCGTTTTCGTAACCTTTCACGTTTTTTAGCGGCGTTGCTTTTTTGTCCGTTACGGTCATGTTGGTAATGTGATCCAACCGATAAAACGCCATGTTCCCCCAATACTCGCTGTAAGCCATAAGGTAATAGCGTTGATTGTGCAACAGCATTTGATACGGGCTGACGTACTGGTGCGAAGTTTTGTGCATTTTTTTGTCGATGCCGTACTTGTTGTAGTCGTAATGCAGTTGAAGCCCCTCCTCAATGGCGGTGTCGATCAATTCAATGTTGTAAAACAAATCCTGATTATCCGTTTTGTTCCAATCGTTGACGGAACAAATGTGTTTGACGCTGGATTTAAAGTATTTGCTGGAAAGCGTGCAAAGGCGGTCGATCAAATCCTGCGAATGCTTTGCGGCGATATGTTTGCTGCTTAGCACCCCGTCAATCAACAAATGCAGTTCGGCGTCCTCGAAATCGCGGCAAGTTAAATAACTTCCCGTCGCGCCCGATTCTATTTCAATGCCCGCTTCCTTCAACAAGGAAAGATTGCGACTAATGGTTTTACGCTCTATCACAATGCCGTAGTCCTTTTCCAAATAATGGGAAATTTCCTCCTGCGTCATCGGGTGATTAAAATCGCTGTGCTCCTGTAGGATTTGCCAAATGCGAAGTAACGCCAATTTTTTCGGTTCAAAACCTTCCATCCCCTTTCCTCCTTTCCTCTTTTTTGCCGCTCGCGCGGCACCCCCTTGTGAGGAACTCACTTTTTTAGTTTAGCACAACGAATTGCCTTTTTCAATCCATTCTCAACATTTCCGTCGGCACTTTGTCGGCAAAAAAACGGCGAGGCACTGTGCCTCGCCGAACGTTTTCATGTGCGTATTTTAGGGAGTTTAGCGCAATTCCGCTTTGATGCGACGAACGCCGCTACTACTGGACTGCTCCTTCGTAATGACAAACGTACCCAATTCGCCGGTGTGGGAGGCGTGCGGGCCGCCGCAAATTTCCTTGGAAAACTCGCCCATGGTGTACACTTTTACCACGTCGCCGTACTTGTTGCGGAACAAACCGATCGCACCGGATTTTTCCGCCTGCTCGATCGGCATTTCCTCGCACACAATCGGGGCATCCGCCTGAATCGCTTCGTTTACCAACCGTTCCGTTTCGCGAACTTCCTCCTCCGTCATCGGGCGGTGGAAGGAAAAGTCGAACCGCAGGCGATCCGCCGTGATGTTACTGCCGCGCTGCGCCACTTCGTCGCCCAACACTTTACGCAACGCCGCCTGCAACAAGTGCGTTGCGGTGTGCAATTTTGCGGTTTGCTCGGTGTTGTCCGCCAGCCCGCCTTTGAAGCGTTGTTCGCTGCCGGCGTGGGATTTTTCCTGATGCTCGCGATATTTTTCGCGGAACCCTTCGGCATCCACTGCAATGCCGCGCTCCTTTGCCAATTCCTCCGTCAGTTCAATCGGGAAGCCGTAAGTGTCGTACAAACGGAAGGCGGTTGCGCCGTCCATTTTGTCGCCGTTTAAGCGGGAAGCGACACGTTCGAATTCCTTTTCGCCCTGTTCCAAAGTTTTTAAAAACTTTTCTTCCTCGTTCTGCAATTCGTCGTAAATTTTTTGTGCGTTTTGCTTCAGTTCCGGATACACGTCGCCGTACTGCAAAACGTAAACTTCCGCAAGTTCCGCCAAGTGTCCTTTTTCAATGCCCAAGCGACGCAAAAACCGCACGGCACGGCGAATCAAACGGCGCAACACGTACCCCTGATCCACGTTGGACGGCGTAATGCCCATTTGGTCGCCTAATAAAAAGGTTGCGGTGCGAATGTGATCCGCCACGATACGCATTGCGTGCGTAGTGTCGGCATCCGCGTGATAGGTTTTGCCCGACATTTTTTCCAACCATGCAATCGGCTTTACAAACACGTCCGTTTCGTACACGCTCGGCACGCCGTTTAGCACGCAAACCGTACGTTCCAACCCCATGCCCGTGTCAACGTTTTTTTGTTTCAGCGGCACAAAGGTGCCTTCCGCCGTTTTTTCGTACTGCATAAACACGTTGTTCCAAATTTCCAGCCACTTGCCGCAATCGCACTGCGGGCCGCAATGTTCCGAACAAGCCGTTTTGCCCGTGTCGTAAAAAATTTCCGTATCCGGTCCGCAAGGCCCCGTAACGCCGGCAGGCCCCCACCAATTGTTTTCCTTCGGCAAATAAAAAATTTGATTTTTCGCCAATCCGCATTCCTGCCAAATTTGCGCGCTTTCGTCATCGCGCGGAGCGTTTTCGTCCCCCGCGAACACGGAAACCGCCAATTTTTCCTTCGGAATGCCGAGATATTTTTCGCTCGTTAAAAACTCGTAACTGAAATGAATGGATTCCTTTTTAAAATAGTCGCCGAGCGACCAGTTGCCCAGCATTTCGAAAAAGGTGCAGTGCGATGCATCGCCCACTTCGTCGATATCCCCCGTGCGCACGCATTTTTGCACGTCCGTCAAACGATTGCCCGCCGGATGTTTTTGCCCCATTAAATACGGCGTCAGCGGGTGCATGCCTGCCGTTGTAAACAACACGGTCGGATCGTTTTCCGGAATGAGGCTGGCACTGCCGATGACCGCGTGCCCGCGCTCCGCAAAAAAGTCCAAATACATTTTTCTTAATTCGCCTGAAGTAATTTTTTTCATAGTCCTTTTTTCCCCTTTCTAGTCCCTTGAAAAAGACCGATTTACATCGGTCTTTGAATATCCATTACGTTTGATTTGCCCTTTTTCTTTTTTACTTTCAGAAAGATGCTCAGTAAAAACAGTAGGAAAAATCCGATCGGCAACGCAAGGAAGTTGTATCCCCACGTAACTGCCGTAGCGTCCTGCAACATTGCGGCGTACAGTTTTTTCAAAAACGTTTCCCCGCCGAGTACCGCAGGTGCCGTCATGACCAAAGCGGCATAAAGCGCACTAACGATAAACATGGTAAACATCCACCAATTCGGCTTGCGGAAGCCTTTTCCGCACAGCAGCCTTATGAGGCAAACAAGCACGTACAACACCAACGTCAGTGCGGACAGCAAGTACAAGTACCCGCCGATGGTTGCCAACAAGCAATTTTCCACCAAAACGGCACCTTCCACCACACCGAAGCCGCGCAAAACGTCCAAAGCAAGTTCGTAACCCGTAATGCCAATAGGATCCGCCACGCCGTTCAGCGTAAACTGCAACGTGCCGAAATCCACCGTGTTCCATTTTAAAAAGGTCGGTAAAAACGCCAAATAAGTAATTGCCAAAGTCAGGAGCAGCAACACCAAAAACCGCACCCGAGGCTTCCGTTTTGCATTGGAAACCTTAATGGTAGCCGCCTGCGCTGCCGGAGGTGCTTCCGGCGGAGTTTCCGGACTCGGAAGTTGGTTGTAGCTTGGCTGTTGCGCCATGCCCCCCGTGCGATAATCGTAGCGGCAGTTCGGGCAGTACATGCTGTCCGAAGGGATTGCCG
>CAKPPA010000014.1 GCA_934177025.1 uncultured Clostridia bacterium | reverse complement strand
GAACACCACGGCGAAAGCGAACGGGCGCAAAAACTCGGGTTGGAAATTATTTCGGCAATGCGTCGGAAAATGGACGAAAAAACCAAGGCAACGGGATTCAACTACTCCTTAATCGCAACGCCTGCGGAAGGGCTTTCGGGTAGATTTGTGCGTATCGACGCGCAAAAATACGGCATTATTCCGGGCGTTACCGATCGGGAGTACTACACCAACTCCTTCCACGTGCCGGTGTACTATCCGATTTCCGCTTTCGACAAAATCAAAAAGGAAGCACCGTATCACGCGCTGACGAACGGCGGTCACATCAGTTACGTTGAGCTGGACGGCGATCCTTCGAAAAACCTCGATGCATTCGAACAAGTGGTGCGTTGCATGAAGGAATCCGGCATCGGCTACGGCTCCATCAATCATCCGGTGGATCGCGATCCGGTGTGCGGCTACAACGGCATTATCGACAACGTTTGCCCGAAATGCGGCAGAACCGAGCAGGAAGGCGGCGGTTTTGAACGGATTCGGCGTATTACCGGCTACTTGGTAGGCACGGTGGATCGCTTCAACAACGCAAAACGCGCGGAAGAAAGGGATCGGGTAAAACACCATGTCGGAGATTAAACTTAGCGGTTACGTGGAGGATTCCATTACCGACGGCCCGGGGCTGCGCCTAACGGTGTTCGTGCAAGGTTGTCCGCATCACTGCAAGGGTTGCCACAACCCCGCAACACACGATTTTAACGGCGGCAGGATTGCCGATACGGAGGAAATTTTTCAAAAAGCAACGAAAAACCCGTTGTACAAGGGCGTAACCTTTTCGGGGGGCGAGCCGCTTTGTCAGGCAAAGGCGTTACTGCCTTTGGCAAAACGCTTGCGCGCCGAAACGAAGCTCGACCTTGTGCTGTTTACGGGCTACACGCTGGAGGAAGTGTTTCAACTCCCGCCGGAGTGTGCGGAACTTGTGTCGCTTTGTACCCTCGTTGTGGACGGCAGGTTTGAGGAATCGCAAAAGGATTTGACGCTACGGTTTCGCGGCAGTGCCAATCAGCGACTGCTGGACGGCAAACAATCCGTTGCGGAGCGTCGGCCGATTCCGTGGAAGGACCCGTACGAAATCGATTTTTAAGGAAAACGTGCTGGAAACAAAGGAAGCACGGATGAAAGAAAACAAAAATACGCTTTTTCAAAAAAGCGTATTTTTTATTTTTCCGATGTGTCTGTGGGAATTTTCTGATTTTTGTGTGCCGTTTATTCCTTTGGTAAATTCCTCGATGTTTCGGGGTAATTTTTTAATTTTCGGGCGAGTTTTTTGATTTTCGTGTGCTGCTAATTTTTTAGGTAAATTTTTCAACGGTTCAGGGAAAATGCCGTTTATTTTTCGGGCGAATTATTTTTCGATTATCGGGGGTTCGGTTGATTCCCTCGGCTGATTTTTAAGGAAAAAACAGGCTGCCGTTCGGCAGCCTGTAAGGGGCAAAAGTAGTTTTGTTGTTTTAAGTAAAACGGAACAAGTAGGGGGGAATTAAAGTTTTCGCTTAAATTCCCGCCGCAATCGAAGCGAAATGCCGATGGCCGCCCCCGTTAACAGTAGCACTCCTGCCGAAATCAACAGAATGGTAGAAAGGGGTAGCCCCGTTACGGTAAAGGAAATTTCCGTCACGTTGCCGCTGACGTCCGACACTTCCAAACGGTAGGATCCCGCTTGGTTGATGGTGTCGCCCGCTTTGTAGGCAACTTTTACGTCGTCCCGATACAAAACCGCGCCTTTCAAATTGATGTCCTTAAACGTCGGTTTAATGCCTGCACGGTAACTTCCGCCGTCGATCATGTTGGTAATTTCGGGCGGGGTAAAATCGCCGACTTCAAAAGCCACGATTAAAGTTTCGCCGTTTTCGCCGTTTACGGTTAAAACGTAGTTGCCGAAATCCGTCAAAATGTCACCGCTTTCAAACGGAACGATAACGTCGTTTTTCGTTAGGGTAACGCTTTTCGCCCCTGCCACAACGGGTTGTGCGTAAACCTCCTTTTTTTCGCCGTCCTCTACGCCCTCAACGGACGGATAGGCTTGTTTTTCCAAGCGAAAACGGTAGGTTAGTTCGCTGCCGTTGGCATACGTCCCCGTTAGGGTGTAGTTGCCGGCGGTGGTAATCCGCTGATCCTTGTACTCCTGCGGCAACGAAAGGGTGGAAAGGTTTTGTAAGGTTACTTTGGTAAAGGTGTTTTTGCGCACCAAAACACGAAGTTGTTCAAAGTAGGTTTTGCCGTAAACAAGGTCGCCGAACGGTGCGGCGTCCTCGGCGTCGTTACAAAATTTTGGGTTGCCCCATGCGGCGGACTCCGACTTCGGCACACGAAGCGGCACAGCCATGGTCAGGGTTTTGACCGTTTCGGGGATTTTTAGCGTTA
This sequence comes from uncultured Clostridia bacterium, assembly GCA_934177025.1. Classification (GTDB taxonomy): domain Bacteria; phylum Bacillota; class Clostridia; order Christensenellales; family CAG-314; genus CAKPPA01. The sequence goes on along the minus strand of CAKPPA010000014.1, from coordinate 11,845 downwards.
CCGAACCCGTTTCCTTTTCGAACCGTGCCGTTTTGGAGCGGTAAACGGTTTGCCCGTCGAAGCGAATTTCAAAGGCAAGGTAGGTGTTCGTTTCGGTGGAGGAGGAAAGGCGGCCGTAGTGCGTTGTAAAATAGCGGAATCCTTCCGGCACGTTGTACGTCACGGCGGAATTTGTGGACATCACAAAACCGTTGTCGTAGGTTTGCGGTAGGGTAGCGGACTGCAATTCCACAATTTGTTTTTTCACGTCGCCCGTTTGCTCCTTTTCCGTCAGCGCACTGCAAAACACTTCCGTGTTTTCCGTAGCGGAAACAAGCGGAATGCCGTGGAAAAGCCCGCACAGCAAGCCGAAGCAAAGGCAAATCGAAAAAATTTTTAAAAAGTTGCGTTTCATAGCGGTTCCTTACGGCTCCAGCCGTTTGTCGTTGCCCTGAAAGCGGTACACCAGAGTGTTACGCCGATCGGACAGCCGCGAAAAGATGCGTTCCCCGTAGCGGGAAAGAATTTGTTCGAGCGAAAGATTCGTCGTAATCAGCGTGCTTTTGTCGGTAAGTAAGCGTTCGTTTAAGATGTGGTACAAGTACTCCTTCGTTACGTTTTGATACATCGGTTCCGTGCCGAGGTCGTCGATGACTAAAACGTCGGCATAAAACCGTTCCATTAGTGCGTGCCGGTCGGCAACGGGCGTGACGTGAATTTGCAAAAACTCCTCGTTTAAGTCGTAGGCGGAAAGGTACGCGGTAGGAATTTCGTTTTCCAACAAACGATTGACGATGCAACTGACAAAGTGCGTTTTTCCCGTGCCGCATTCCCCGACCAGCAGCATGTTGCGATACTTGCTTTTGCCTTCCGCAAAGGATTTTCCGACGCGGTAAATGTTGCGGTTGGTTTCGTTCAATTCCGATTTTTCGAACACGGCGTTTTTGTCAATGCCCGAATTCATTAGTTTTTTTTGCAGCAAATGATTGTAGCAACGACATTTTTTTCCGTTTTTTACGCCGGTGTCGTGGCAGGTTTTGCAAAAATACTGCGGTTCGAGGTCCTTCGGCGACAGGTTTAACTTCGCCAAAATTTCCGCCTGCCGTTGCAGCAATGCTTTTGCCGCTTCTTCTTCCTTCACAACGTCGCCTTTTTCGTACATCGCACGCGCAATCCGTAGCGTTTGCTCCTTTTGTTGCCGGTAGTTTTCGGCAAACTCCCGATTCGTCAGGGCGTAGTCGAGGTTTCGCTCCGCAACGGCTTGTGCGGATTCCTTTCGCTGTGCGATTTCCCTTTTAATTTCGGCGTGAATTTTGTTTAAGTCCATATCAATCCTCAAATTCGTTCAAATTGTCGAACAGTGCGTCCAATTGTTCCTTGGTGTAGTTGCGCGAAACCGGTTCGGCTTTTTCCTTTTTCGGGGTGGTGCTGCGTTTTGCCTGTTCCGGCGTAAACACGTGCTGCTCCTTAAATTGGGAAAGGATTTTCGTAAAATATGCCGTCGGGTTTTGCGCCCCCTGCGAAAGGGATGCCACGTAAAGCAACATTTCCTGCTCAAACCCCCAGTTTTGCGTCCAAACCCTGTAGTTCGTGCGATCGGCAGTGGTGATGTTGCGCAGTAAACCCATTTTGTCGATAATTTCGCGAATTTTTTTGTCGACGGCGATACTCTCGTCAAGGTACTGGTTAATGCCCGAAAGGGTAACAAGACCTTTTTTGTAAAACTTTTCAATCACTTCGTTCATGCCTTCCAGCGTGCGGACGGAGTGTTTGAAACAGTACTTTGCAATCGTTTCCAACGTTTCGGCGGAAAACCCGAGTTGCAACCACGGCGTGATGTAGTCCTCCACGATAAAATCCAAGGACTGGTAGTACACCCCGATGATTTTGTTGATGGATTTACTGAGGTCGTAAAGTTTGGTTTTGTTTGCTTCGTATTCGTCGATTTCCCGAATGTCGAACAAGTTTAAGCGGAAATAGTTTTCCAGTAATTTATCCAACTTTTGCAGTCCGTACTTTTTGTTTTTTTTCGCAACGTGCAAAATGACGTCCGTTTGAAAACCGAAATGCTCCTTCCATTTTTCGTAAGTTTCCCGATCCGAGTAGTCCATGCTGCGGCGAATGCCCATGGTGCGTAGTAGCGTTTGCGTTTCCTCGTTGTAAAGCGGGTGGGAAGTTAACTTTTCCTCCACGGCGTCCAGCGTTTTGTAGCCGGCGTTGTTGAGGTTGCGCGCCACCGTCAAAATGTACTTGTAGCCGATGTCGTTGCCTTTGAGGTCGGCGCAGTATTTCGCTACCAGCAAAAGGGCCTCCGGTTGAAAAAAGGAGGATTCCAAAAACAAATGATATTCGTTAAATTCGTTCGGCGTAATGAGCCGATCCGTCAGGATGGACTCCATTCCCTTGTTGAAATCCTTGTATTTGCCCGGTTTGATTTTTTTCAAAAGGTTTCCGGTTTCGGTAATCGGCAAATAGTAAATTTCGAGCGGGTTTTTTTGAAGAATTTGGACTAATCCCAATTCCTCCCAGTAGGTGAACGCGTCCAAAACGTCGTCCTCCGTCATTTTTAACGCTTTGGTAAAAATTTCCAAAGTGTTGGAGGATTTGTCCGGATTGCCGCACAAGTACAAACCGAACAGATACGCTTCCAAACAGTTTTTCGGGCTGTCCAGCATATACTCCGCAAAAAAGCGGTTGTCCACCGCCGTGTAGTTGTTGCGGAACATATCGTTAGAATAACTGCAAAATGGCATTTTGTACCTCGCAAAATTCGTGGGAATAGTGTTGATTTATTCCCTGAGAAAGTTTATAATGTTTTAAAGTGTACTACGTTAAAGTGTACTACAAAGTGTAACACAAATTTTCGTATTTTGAAAGTATTCCGAAAAAATTTCATGGGAGGACGTATGAAATTAACCGCTTTGAGAATGAATGGATTCACCGCCGCACCCGAAAAACAGGAGTTTCGTTTTTCTCGCTTGCAGTCGGACGCCGTCGAACCGGTTTTTGACGGGGCGAATCTGAAAAACGCATTGCTGTTTTTGTTTTGCGGCGAAAACACGTTTGCGCACGAAGGAACGGCGGAAGCGGATTTTTCGATGGACGGAAAAAAATATACGTTGCGTCGGTCGGAAAACGGCGTCGCCACGCTTTTGGAAGAGGGCGAAACGCGGTGCGAAGGGGAGGACGCGGAGCAATTTTTAAAGGAAACGTTCGGGGACTTACCTAATTTTTTGAGTGGAAGTTTTTTAAGTGAGGACGAGTTCGAGCGGTTTCGCGAAACGCCTTCGTTGCGATTCTTTCCGGAAATTTTTGCGTTGCAGGATATTTCCGCACGCGCAAAACAAAATTACGATTCCCTTGCCGAACGCGTGGTGCAAACGCAGGAGCAGTTGACGCAAGCGGCAAAAGGGCAGTTAAAATTCAGCGGAAGGAGTTCCGTGGAGCATTGGACGACGGAACTAAAAGCGCATCGGGAGAAGTTTGCGTCGTTGCAAAACGAATTGGGCGAATGCAAGCGTAGCATCGTGTTTGCGGAATGGACGGACAAACTGTTCCGCGATTGGCAAAAAAATGCGTCCAAACTGCAGGGCATGCTGGCGGCGAAGGAGGAAACGGAGCGCAATCGGAAAGCGGTTACGGAGTACGACGCCGTGAAGGAAGCCGTGCCGAAACTGACTGCACTACTGCAAATGAAAAAGCAAATGGCGCAGTGGCAGGAGGAAATTGCCCGCAGCAAAAAGGAAATCGAGTGGAGCGAAAGCGAACGCCTCGATTGCCACAATCAGCTGGAGGAAAAGCGCAAGGAGTACGAGTCGCAAACGGGGCGGCAGTATGCGTTTTTGGAAAACGGCGAAAGCGCACGGCAAAAAAAGGAACAAAACTCCGTGCTACACGCCGAACTTTCCGACTTACAAATGCAGGCGGAGGAACGCACGAGCAAAAAGGCAAAGTACGCCGAACAAATTGCGGAGGCGGAGGAATCCATTCGGGACGTAAAGGAACGTTTGAACGAACTCAACGCACCGGCGAAATCGGTGGGGGAACTGCTGGAAATCGTGCGGTTGAGCGCAAAAATTAAGGAAATCGAAACGCAGTTGGAAAAAGCAAACAGCGAACTACTGGTAAAGGAAAGCCAGCTGTCCGAAAAGCAACTGCTTTCGGAGGAAAAGGCGGAGCGGTTGAAACAAATCGTCAACCTCGACAAAACCATGTCGCCGTTAAAAGCCAAGGAAAACTACTTAAAATTCCTTGACGCAAAGTTGAAAAAAACCGAACAAATCAATCAGTCCTTAATGGAAAAGGAAAAAAACCTCGACGAGGAAATGAATCGTTACGCGTTTGAGGAAATCGAGGTGGAAAATTCGTTGGAGTGCTTGCAAACCGCTTTGGTGCAAAAGCAGTTCAATCGGGATCGGATGCTTTCCGCCAATGCCGCGGCCGAGCAGTTTAACGGGCTGGCGGTTGGGGACACTTGCCCGATTTGCTCCAACCCGATTCTGTATCAACCGACTTTTACCGTAACGAACATGCAGTTTTTGGAGGAGGACCTCGAGGAAACCAAAAGCGAAATTTATCAGCGCATTCGCAAAAAAACGGAAATCGCTTCCAAAAAGAATATGCTTTCGGGTGCGTTAAAGGAAATTCGCCGCAACATTGAAATCAACAACAGCGAATGCAGCGAAATGCGCAAGGAACGCAACAAAATCGCACAAAAATTTGCGGAGTTGCTAAAAGCCAACGACGACGAAAATTTGCTGGGGTATTTCAAAGCGTTCGACACCAACGCAACCACGCCGTTTTTGTTGGATATGCAAAAGGAGTGTGTGCAACTTGCCACCGAAACGCGGGAAATGCGGCGTACCGTGGATGGCTTAAAAAGCAAAATTTACGAACTTAATTCGCGCCTGAGTTACTTAAACGAAACGTACTCCCAGCTCGACAAGGACAATTCCGCCTTGGAACTTGTGGTGGAAACCAACGAGCAGGTAAAAAACGAATTGATGGACATCGGCGAACGCCTAAACGCAAACTATGCAAAACATCTTGCGCTGTTGCAAGCGTCCAACGAAAACGAAAGGAAGCTGTTGGAAATTCAAGCGTCGATTTCGGAAAAAATGCATCAGTTGAAGGAAAATGAAACTTGGCTGTTGCGGGAGTCGGAGCGTGAGGAGGAAAGCGGCGTCACTTCCGCCGCGGCGGACACGCTGAAAGCCGAATTGGACGAATTGCAGCGTGCGGCGCAGGAATTGGATCGGGAGATTTTTGACGCGAAGTTGGACTTGGAGCGCACGAAAGTCCTTGCAAAGGAAAAAATTCGCGAGTTTGTCGCCTTGCGGAACGAAAGCCGTGCCTTGCTTGGTAGTGTCGGCAAAAAGGAAGAATTGTTGGAAAAAGTGCTGAAAAACGAAGCGGACGACGTGGAGCAAATGCGCGAACAAATTTCCGCTTACGATCGGCATTTGAAAGAGTTTAAAGCACAAAACGCAACGCTCAGCGAACAGGTGAAGGAGCGCATTTCGGAAACGGGGAATCTTGCCGAATTGACCGAAAAAGCAAAAGGGTTGGAGCAGTCCCTCGGCGAGGAGCGCACGAAAATTATGCAAGCCGAAGAGGAACTGCAAAAAGCCATGGATGCGCAAACGATTTCCGCAAAACTGAAAATGCGATTGGCGCAACTTACCGGCGAGTTGGATACCGTTTCCAAATTAAAGGAAATGCTGGATCAAACACAGGTGATGGAAGTCGTGTTGAACGAGCGCATTCAAATGTTTGTCAAGCAGGCGGCGAAGTACCTACGCGTTTTAACGGGGAGGCAGTATTCGCTGGGGTACGACGAGGATTTGTTCGTAACGAACCGTTCCGAAAAAACGGAATTTTCCGCATTGGATGCGGACGTGCAGTATTTGGTGTATGCGGCACTGTGCTGCAGTTTGCCGAAAGGGGATCGACGGCTGACGAGTTTGATTTTCGAAAAACAACCGCCGGAATGGGAAAAAGTGCGGGAAGGCTTGAAAAAGTTTGACCGAAACTACCCGTTTGCGACGGAGGCGGAAAAATCGGCCGAACCGACTCCTGCCGAAGCGGCGTTGTAACAACTTCGTTTTTGTAAAAAGGTCGGAACAAGGAAAAAAGCTCGAAAAACGAACGTGGCGTTTTTTGGGGCGAAAAAGCAAAACGGAAACGCTTTTCCTAGGAAAACAGCATAAAAAACGCACTGTTGTGTTGACAGTGCGTTTTTTTGATTCAAGTAAATGGTGCATTCAAAGCACTTACCTACCAAAAGACAGGGGAACGCTTTGGTTAGCGCGTCTCCTTGGCGATTTGCTGCACAAGGCGCATGTCGCACTTACCGGCATAATTCGCTTTAAAGTGTTTCATCACGGCAGGGAGCGACGTGTCGCTTAGCGAAGCGACAATGCTGCGGATTTCCTCCTCCGACATCATTTGCGGCAGGAATTTTTTCACAATTTCCTGCTGTTGTGCGATTTCCTGCGCACGTTTTTCGTTGCCTGCTTTTTCGTAGCCGGCTTTTTCTTCCTCGAGTTCCTTCATCATTTTCTGCAAAATGCCGCTGACGTCAGCATCGGTCAGTTGCGGGTTTTCGGTGCCGCGTTTGTTAATTTCGCAGAGTTTCGCTTTGTCCAAAAGAATGCTGAACACGCCGCGCGCGACGGCATTTTTTTCCTTCATGGCAAGGACGTTTGCCTTTCTGATTTCGTCAATGATCATAACGATTCTCCTTTGTTTTATGATAATGCCGTTTGGCGCATTTGTCAACGGTGCGGGCTTCTTTTCAATCGCATTTTCCTTTGCGGCGCGGGAATATGCGGCAGGAAAAGGGAATAGGAATATCACGGAGGGCGCAAAACGTTCGTCTGTTGACAGGCGGCAAAAAGCGTTGTAAAATATTGATGGATTTTTTAAGTAAAGCCGAAACAAAAAAGTTGTTTCACGACGTCGGTGCGGTGTGCTTTGACATGGTGTTTGTGGAACGCGGCGTGTCCGTGGAAAAGGGCGTTTGCGTGTACCCGTTTAACGTGGTGTGCGCAGGCACGGTGCTAAAGGAAAATTGCGTGCTGTACCCGTTTAATTTTTTGACGCATTGTGTTGTGGAAAAAAACGCGGTCGTAAGCGGCAGCACCCTTACCGACAGTAGGGTTGGCGCGGGGACGACGGTAGGCCCGTATGCGCACGTGAAGGAAAGCACCGTCGGCAAGGATTGTCGCATCGGCAACTTTGTGGAAGTAAAAAAATCCGCACTCGGCAACGGCACGAAAGCAGCGCACTTAAGTTACGTTGGGGACGCACAACTCGGCAACCGCGTCAACGTCGGTTGCGGCGTGGTGTTTGCCAATTACGACGGCAACGACAAACACTTAAGCATCGTCGGCGACGATTGCTTTTTGGGTTGCAACTGTAATTTCGTAGCACCGATTCGGCTGGGGGAACGTTGCTTTGTTGCGGCAGGAACCACGCTGACGGAATCGCTACCGAGCGAAACGTTTGCGGTAGGGCGACCGCAAACGAAACGAAAAAAGAATAGATTCAGCAAAAGGACGAAAGATGAACAAGGTTAACAAGGCGGTAATTATTGCAGCAGGGCGCGGAACGAGGTTTTTGCCTTTTACGAAAGCGGTGCCGAAGGAATTGTTGCCCGTGGTGGACACGCCGGCAATTCAGTTGATTGCGGAAGAAATCGTGAATGCGGGCATTCGGGACATCCTTATTGTGGACAGCGAGGAAAAAAAGGCGATTCGCAATCATTTCACGCAGGATCCGCAGTTGGCGGCGTTTTTGAAATCGCGCGGAAAGTATAAGGAAGAGGAAGCGTTGGAAAAAATTTCCGAAATGGCAAATTTTACCTACGTGTCGCAAAAGGAAGCCACAGGCTCCGCCGATGCGGTGTACTTGGCAAAAGAGTTTGCCAATCACGAGCCGATTGCCGTGCTAAACGGGGACGACGTGATGGAGGCAAGGCAACACGGCGTTACGGCGCAATTGAAGGAATGCTTTGAAGCAAACGGCAACACCGTCATCGGTGTGCAGGAAGTGGCGCGGGAGCAAATTCGCAAATACGGCGCAATTCGCATCCTTTCGCAACAAGGGCGCACGTATCGCATCGATTCCATTGTGGAAAAGCCGCAGCCTTCCGAAGCACCGAGTTTTATGGCGGCGTTAGGCAGGTACGTGATTTCGGCGGATTTTTTCGGGTTTATCGATCGCACGCCGATTGCGGCAAATGGGGAGCATCAATTTACCGACGCACTGAAACTGCAGGCGAAGGAGCAAGGCATTTTTGCTTACGAGTTTGAGGGCAAACGGTACGACCTCGGCGACAAATTCGGCTTTTTGCAAGCCAACGTCGAAAGCATGTTGCAAAGTGCCGAGTATGGGGAAACGCTGCGGCGTTATTTAACGGAACTCATGGAGGGCTGGAAAAAGTGAAAAAAAACATTTTGGTAACGGGCGGTGCCGGTTACATCGGCAGTCATACCGTGGTGGAGTTGCTGAATCAAGGCGAAAACGTTACGATTTTGGATAATTTTTCCAACAGCAAGCCGGAAGTGATTCATCGCATCGAAAAAATTACGGGGTGCCGTCCTTTGGTGGAGGTAGGCGACGTAACGGATGCGCGGCGGTTGGACGAAGTGTTTCAAAAGGGAAATTTTTCCGACGTCATTCACTTTGCGGGCAAAAAAGCCGTCGGCGAAAGCGTGCGCGAGCCGCTGGAATACTACCGCAACAACGTGGGCGGCACGGTGGCGTTACTGCAATGTATGAAAAAATTCGGTGTCAATCGTTTTGTGTTCAGTAGTTCCGCAACCGTTTACGGCGAGCCGGATTTTGTTCCCGTGAAGGAGGATTTTCCGCTTCGGGCAACCAACCCTTACGGGCAAACGAAACTGACGGTGGAGCGGCTGTTGCAGGACGTTTCCGCGGCGGATCCGGAGTTTAAAGTGGCAATTTTGCGCTATTTTAACCCTATCGGTGCGCACGAAAGCGGGCTGATTGGGGAGGATCCGAACGGCATTCCGAACAACCTGTTGCCTTACGTGGCGCAAGTTGCGGTCGGCAAAAGGGAAAAAATTTCCGTGTTCGGTAAGGACTACCCGACGCGGGACGGCACGGGCATTCGGGACTACATTCACGTAACGGATTTGGCAAAAGGGCATTTGTGCGCTTTAAAAAAATTGGAGGAGTCGGTACGTAGCGTGGTGTACAACCTCGGCACGGGGCAGGGCTACAGCGTGCTGGAAGTGATTCAGGCGTTTTCGAAGGCATGCGGAAAGGACTTGCCGTTTGAATTTACGGCGCGACGCAGCGGCGACATTGCCGTTTGCTATGCGGATGCCTCCAAAGCAAAGGCGGAAATGGGCTTTTGCTGTCGGTACGGGCTGGAGGAAATGTGCCGCGATCACTGGAATTGGCAAAAAAACAATCCGAACGGCTACGACGGCGAGTAAGGAACGTAAAAATCAGGAAGGGAAATCGAAAGGATTTCCCTTTTTTTGTGCTGTTTTCATTACGGCGGCAAAATTTTTGGCAGTGCGGCGTCGGCAACGGAACGGACAATGGTACACTACCCACGGACGCGTTTCAAAAAAAGGAGCAAAATGAGTATTAATTTACTGAAAGCAACTTTAGGAAAGGATAAACTTTTGGTTTTCGAAGAAATCCCCGAAATCAACGAAGGCGAAAATTTATCGACGTCCATTCAAATTTCCGTTCCGCAGGAATTTTCGGGGTACGAATTTTATTTGGAATTTTATTGTCCGGACGGGAAAAAATTTATCACGCCGAAATTGGAAATTCACGACAACACGCTTTCGTATCGGTTTGAAAACAGCATTCTCAAGCGGTCGGGGCAGGTGTATGCACAGTTAAGCGCGTACGATCCCGCCGATCGCAGGGTGTTGTTTAAGTCGGTGCGCAACAATCTTGCGGCATTCAAAGTCAACAAATCCATCAACAGCAGTTCCGTCACTTACAACTCCATTGATTTTATCGGAAATGCGCAAAACGTTTTGCAAGCAACCGCGCAAACGGGTGCTTATGCGCAACAACAGGGAGATTATGCACATCAAACGGCGGAAACGTTGCAACAAAAGGCAAAAAACGGTGAGTTTAACGGCAGTACGCCCGTCATCGGCGAAAACGGAAATTGGTTTGTGGACGGCAAGGATACGCAAAAACCTTCGCGCGGCGAAAAAGGCAGTCAAGGCGAGCGCGGCGAACAAGGCGAAAAAGGCGAAACGGGGCAAAGCCTTCGTTTGTGCGGAGCGTGGATGCCGAACACGGATTACGGGCTACTTGACCTTGTAACTTTCGATCATTCGGCCTACGTTTGCGGAAAAGCGCATCGTTCGGGGACGTCGTTCGATTCGTCGAAGTGGCAAGTGGCATCGCATCGGGGCGACCGCGGCGAAGCGGGCAGGACTTGGTTTGCCGTGGAAAACCTCACGCAAGGGGCGGTTTCGCTTACCAAGCGAAGGGACGACCTTTATCCGCGAAACGTCCCCGTGAACGTCGGCGATTATCTTTTCGGGTTTAACGGCTGTTTCGGCACGGTGGAAAAGGTGGACGGAACGATTGTTACGTATTCGTCCGGATATCGGCAAAAAATCGGCAGTCGTATTTTTCGGTGTAACGTGCCGCTTTCGGCGGAAGCCACATCCGTCAGCGTCACGAATTTAAACACTTCCGTCACGCGAGGTACCCTCCCTGTCGGCGAGGGGGACTACGTTTTGTCCGGCTCGAAGTTGTTTGTCATTCAAAATTTTCCGTATTCGAACACGGGTGCGGAGGTAAAAATTGCATTGCTTGCCGATTTTCAAGGCGAAAAAGGCGACGTCGGTTCGCAAGGAGCGGACGGAAAACAAGGCGAACGGGGCTTTACGCCTTACGTCGGCGAAAACGAAAATTGGTTCGTCAACGGCGAGGACACGGGCAAACCCTCCCGCGGAGCACGTGGCGAACAAGGCGAACAAGGCGTTCGTGGGGAGCAAGGACTTCAGGGCGAACGCGGTTTTACGCCTTACGTCGGAAGTAACGGCAATTGGTTCGTCAACGGCGAGGACACCGGCAACCCTTCCCGTGGGGAGCGTGGCGAACAAGGCGAAAAAGGCGAACAGGGGAAGGAAGGTGCCGTAGGAAAGGCGGCAGGGTTCGGTGCGCCTACCGTTGTGGCAAAACAATTTCCGGCAGGGTCAAAGCCGGCCGTAGCCATCAGCACCGGTGGGTTAAACACCGCTAAAATTTTTAACTTTGAGTTCGGCATTCCGAAAGGGGACAAAGGGGATGCCGGTCCGCAAGGAATTGCCGGTAGGCAAGGTGAACGTGGTTACACGCCTTACGTCGGGAGTAACGGCAACTGGTTTATTAACGGGGAGGACACCGGAAAACCCTCCCGAGGGGAGCGTGGCGAAAAAGGCAGCCAAGGCGAGCGCGGCGAAACGGGTCCGCAAGGAAAAAGCGGCACGGCAGCAGGGTTCGGCACGCCTACCGTTGTGGCAAAACAATTTCCGGCAGGATCGAAGCCAACCGTTGCCATCAGCACCGGCGGGTTAAACTCCGCTAAAATTTTCAACTTCGAGTTCGGCATTCCGAAGGGGGACAAGGGGGATCCCGGCCCGCAAGGAATTGCCGGCAGGCAAGGCGAAAGCGGCTACACGCCTTATGTCGGGAGCAACGGCAACTGGTTTATTAACGGGGAGGACACCGGCAAACCCGCCCGCGGGGAACGTGGCGAAAAAGGCAGCCAAGGCGAGCGCGGCGAAACGGGGCCACAAGGAAAAAGCGGCACGGCAGCAGGGTTCGGCACGCCTACCGTTGTGGCAAAACAATTTCCGGCAGGATCGAAGCC
>CAKPPA010000013.1 GCA_934177025.1 uncultured Clostridia bacterium | reverse complement strand
ACGAATACGTCGGCCGCATCGGCGTCGGAAAAATTTCGCGCGGGAAAATTTTCGTCGGGCAAAACATCACCGTTTGCCATAGGGACGGCACGCAAACCAACACGCGCGTGACCAAATTGTATCAATTCGAGGGATTGAAGCGTGTGGAAGTGGAAAGCGGCTCCGTCGGCGACATCGTTGCCATTAGCGGAATTGAAAACATTAACATCGGCGAAACCGTGTGCGCCTCGGAATGCGTGGAACCGCTGCCGTTTGTGCATATTGACGAACCTACCCTTTCCATGCTGTTTATGGTAAACAACAGCCCGTTTGCCGGCAAAGAAGGCAAGTTTGTGACCAGTCGGCACCTAAGAGCACGGTTGTTTAAGGAAATTGAAACCAACGTTAGCATGCGCGTGAAGGAAACGGATTCGGCAGACTGCTTCGAAGTGTTCGGCAGGGGCGAATTGCATTTGTCGATCCTCATTGAAACCATGCGGCGGGAAGGTTACGAATTTCAGGTTTCGCGCCCGAAAGTGATTTTGAAGGAAATCGACGGCGTGGTGTGCGAACCGTTTGAACAATTGGTTGTGGACGTGCCGGACACGTACGTGGGCACGATTATGAACAAAATGGGCCTACGTAAAGGCGAACTGATTAATTTAAGTTCGGACGACCGCGGAAATTCCCGCTTGGAATTTAAAATTCCGTCCCGCTCCATTATCGGCTACCGTTCGGAAATGCTGACGGACACGAAAGGCCTCGGCATTATGAACCACGTGTTGTTGGACTACGAGCCGTACAAGGGCGAAATTCAGGAACGGGCGCGCGGCTCCGTCGTTGTGTTTGAGGACGGCGTTACCACCGCTTACGGCTTGTTTAACGCACAGGAGCGGTCGCGCTTGTTTATCGGCGCGGGCGTGCCGGTGTACGAAGGCATGGTAGTAGGCGAAAACTCCCGCGAAGGCGACCTTGTGGTGAACGTTTGCAAAAAGAAAAACCTAACGAACAACCGTGCCAGCGGCTCGGAAGAAGCATTGAAGCTGATTACGCCGGTGTCGATGAGTTTGGAACAATGTTTGGAATTTATTGCGGACGACGAATTGTTGGAAGTAACGCCGAAAAACATTCGTTTACGGAAAAAAATCCTGAACAAGGAACTGCGTTTGAAAGCGGAAGCACGCGGCAAAAATTCCTAACTTTTGCCGGGACTTTCCTTAAAACGTTGTAAAAACAACCGACAAACCAAACAGTGAAACCTACGTTTGAAACAAAAAAACCTCCCCTTCCCGCAAAACGGGAAAGCGAGGTTTTTGTTTTTGCAAAAACGAAACGCCTTAACGAAATTTGTTAAGGCGTTTGAAGCAATGATTTACTGTGCGACTGCGTTGTCAGCCAAAGGTTTTAAAAATTCAGGCAGTTCCCCGTTCGGGCAGCTTACCGTCGTTACGACCTCTACCTTGTACTGCTGGGCCAAGTCGGACAATTCCCGATACAGCCATTCCATTTGATCGGTGTTGAGATTGGTGATGCGCGCCATGCCGTCGACATAAATTGTTTCGATGTCGTTGGAAAACGCCAACATCCCTTTTAAGAAGGCAATCAACGTCATATCCGACGTGATTTGATACTCCTTCGCGTTTACCCATTTGATTTTATGCGACAAATTCAGCATACTGGAATCGTCCTTATCGATAAACACCAGCCTGCCTTTTGCCGTAGCCAAATGGTCGTTTGCGCGATCCAAGATCTTTTTGGTCTTTCCCGTTCCCTTTTGTCCGTAAATGATATGAACCATATATGACCTCCACTGATTTGTTACTTTTATTTTAACAAATTTTTGTAATATTTCAATAGGGTTTTGAAATTTTCTTTTTAAACTTTTTAATCTACGATTCTAAACTTTTGCGGTTTTAGCCCTGCAATTTTCGCTGCTTTTGCCAATAAGTCACAAATATCCGCAAACGGGTTTTCCTGACTATACTCCAACAGTTTTTTTGCATACTCGTCAGTTTTACAAACTAATCCGATAGCATAATAAACAGTCTTATCATCGCCTTGCGGTTTAAATTTTTTAACCAAATGGTAAGCCAATTTTTTTTGGTTCTCGGTTAATTCGCTCATTTCTTCTTCCATTATTTTTTCCAATTGAGCTATCTTTTCCAATTGAGCTATCTTTTCCTTTTCGCGAATAAGGTCATACCGCTCGAGGATAGTAAAATCATCGCCGCCTTTCGTAGCATAAACATACAAGTAATTCTCCGTACATGCACTGTTTATCGGCTTTACTTCCTCCTGTTTAAATACACTCATCTCGCTCGGCATCAATCCGGCAATTTCCACCGCTTTTGCCAATAAGTCATAAATATCCGCAGACGGGTTTTCCTGACTATACTCCAACAGTTTTTTTGCATGCTCGTCAGTTTTGCAAACTACTCCGATACCGATATATACCTCCCTTTCATGCCCTTGCGGGTTAAACTTTTCCACCAAATATTTAGCCAATTTTTTTGGTTTTCTGTTAATTCGCTCATTTCTTCTCCCCTCACTTCATTGTTTTTCCATTGCCTGATATGTTTCCCATCGAGGTCGATGTCATATTGGACAATTACCGTAAAATCATCATCGCCTTTTGTAGCAAAAAAAGTAATGCGGCGCACGTGCGCTGTTGATCGGCTTTGTTTTTCCTTTTGCGCTACATTTTTCGCATTACTTTTTAAGAACTTACTGAAGTTTTTAGCAGGATTTTAGGCTTTCTGCAAAAACTTTTAGTCTCCGGCAGCCTTCTGCAATGTTTTCGTCGCTGATAGCATACGAAAGACGGATGCAATTCGGTTCGCCGAACGGCGTCATCGGAATGACGGCGATTTTAGCGTGGTCGATGAGGAGTTCCCCCAAATGAATGGCATCGCGAATGACCGTGCCTTCAAAACTTTTGCCGAACATTTCGCTGACGTCTGCCATGACGTAAAAAGTTCCGTGGCCTTCCACCGGTTGAACGAACGGCGTGTCGTTGAGTAGGCGCATCATCAGTTTATGCCGACGGTCGTACGTTTCATTCATGGAGCGCATAAAATCCTCGCCGCCGCTTAACGCCACGACGGACGCATACTGCGCAATGCTGTTGGCGTTGGAGGATTCGTGACTTTGCAAGCCATCCATTGCTTTGGCAAGCTCTGCCGTCGGAGCACCGACGTACCCGACACGCCAACCCGTCATGGAATATGCTTTACTAAAGCCGTTAATGGTAAAGGTGCGGCGGTAAGCATCCTCGCCGAGTGCGGCAAAGGAATCGCGACGATAGCCGTCGTACACCAATTTTTCGTAAATTTCATCCGCAATGACGTAAACGTCAGGGAATTGTTTTAAAACGTCCGCAATTGCTTGCAATTCGTCCTTCGTGTACACCGCGCCCGTCGGGTTGTTTGGCGAATTCAGCACAACTGCCACCGTTTTGTCCGTAATGGCGTTTTTCAGCTGCTCGGCCGTCATTTTGTAGCCGCTCGAAGCATCCGTGCGCACCGCTACCGGCGTTCCGCCGCAAATGCGAATCAGTTCCGGATACGTTAACCAGTAAGGCGTAGGCAGGATGACTTCGTCCCCCTCCTCCACAATGACTTGGAAACAATTGAACAGCGACTGCTTTGCACCGTTGCTTACTACGATTTGCTCCGGCAAATAGTTTAAGCCGTTGTCCTTCGCAAATTTTTCGCTGATTGCCTTCCGCAATTCCGGCATGCCGGCGGACGGCGTGTATTTGGTAAAACCAATATCCAACGCTTTTTTTGCCGCTTCGATAATGTAATCCGGCGTGTTGAAATCCGGTTCGCCCGCTCCGAAGCCGATGACATCCACCCCTTCGGCTTTTAACTTTTTCGCTTTTGCGGTAATCGCCAAAGTGAGCGAAGGAGAAATCGCTTTTGCGCGTTTGGTAATTTTTAACATAGGCACACCTCACAAATATATTTTATATTCTTTCGTTATTTTTCAAGCAATTATAACAAATCTCTTGCCGTTAAGCAACCGGATACGCTAGGGAATTTTAAATTTTTTCGTAAATTTTTCGGCACGACTCTGCCCCAAGGGCAGGACTTTTTGAAACAAGCACTTCGGAACATGGGAGGAAGGGTTTGACGTTTCCATTAAAAAACGGTTTGTTACGCGCCCATAGGGAAGTGAATCGCACACTAGCCTTCCGAACAAGTTGTCATGGATTTGACATTTCCCATCAAAAAATGTTGCATTTGCATCTGTAGCTCAATTGGATAGAGTCTCAGCCTTCCGCACGCACAACGGGAGTTTTGAAAACCGCCCCCACGATGCGTCGCAATGCTGTAAAACAATGAAATTAATTTTTACAACTACAGTATACCTGAATTGAATTAAAATTCCAATCCCCTTTGGAAGAAAACAGCGCAAAAATTGAAAAATACTTTGACTTCCTGCCCCACTTATGTTATGATAGTTGGGCTGGAGAAGTACCCAAGTGGCTATAAGGGGGCGCCCTGCTAAGGCGTTAGTACGGGTTTCCGTAGCACGAGTTCAAATCTCGTCTTCTCCGCCAAAACGAACCTAACCGAACCCGCAAGGGCAAGTTGGGTTCGTTTTTTTGCCGAAAACACGAAATGAAGGCGAATCACCCAAAAACAAAAGCACTTACGATAGTTCGTTTTTTATGCCGAAAAAAGCAAACACGGACGTGGAAATTAACACGAATACAAAAACAGAAGTAACAACGAATACAAAAACAAAAACAAAAACGGAAGTAAAAATAAAAACAAACGCAAACACAACTACAACCACAAAAGTAAACACGAAAATAAAAAATTTAAAATACAAAAACGACTCCGAAAAATCGGAGTCGTTTTTGCTTTTTCATTCATCGGTTAAGGGCGATGCATCTGCCGATCGGCTTAACGTCCTTTTTTTGCTAGCCAAGTATGCAACGTTGTGGCAAGGGCGATGTGCCTACCGATTGACTTAAAGTCCTTTTCCGAACAGCTTTTCGTCGCCGGCACGCACTTGTTTCGGCGTTACCGTTTCGCCCTTTGCAAAACGATAGTTTTCGTACACTTGGAATGCCGACTCATTACCGCGGAAAAACAGATAGAAATCCCCTGTGGAGGTGTTTGCCGACGTATCTTCGCCCTGCGGTGCCACCCCGAGGATGACGTTTGCGCAATCGCAGCCTTCCGCCACCCTGTTTTCCTTCAGTTCAACCGTTCCGTCCCTCACGGTGCCTGCCGTTGCGCCGACTGCCCAAGCATCCGTTGGATGATCCGTACTGCCTAGGCGTTTAGCGATTGCGATGGCTACTGCCGTTTTGCCGTCCTCTGCCTGCAAGGCGAACGTGTTGTTTGTGATAACGATATCTGCATCCGTCGTGTTGTACAAATGCAACAAAATGCCGTATGCCACGTCGCCGTTTTTCGCACTTGCCGTGCCGTAGAAGGTTCCGCCGTAAAGATTTACTCTTTGCACGGACGTCAATGCAACGCATGCCTGCACGTCGTTTTGTTTCGCTGCGTGGAATACGCAATTTTCAAAAGTGATGTCCACCCCTTTTTTGGTGGATTGCACCCCTTGCAGGAAGGTGCAGTCAAAGTATTTGTACTTTTCGTTTTCGTTCCATTCCCCTTGCGGATCCTCGTTAAACGAATAGTTTTTGTACACAATGGTTTCGTCGCCGCTTACCCTGAGCGACACGTCGGTTTGCTTCGAAGCCGGTACGCCGTTCGCCACATGCGGAGCCCTCCTGACGTAAACGTAAACCGTTTTTGCGCCGCTTCCCAACGTGAACTCATTGGAGAAGCCAAAGGCGGGCTGATTTTCCGTAGCGTACTGGAACACGCCTTCCTCGTGCACGGTGACCGTCAGTTTGCCGTTTTGCACTTTTAAAGCAATGTTTTTTGCCTCTACCGGCCGTTGCTCCGTGGCAATGCGTTCCGTCCATACCCTCGATTCGTAGTGCGTTTCGTCCTCCTGCACTTTGGCATAGTACCGATGCGATTCCCCCGGTTGCATGCCACCGAACACGTTGTTCGTCGTCCATTCCCCTTCATCCTGACGATACAACACGACTCTACCCGCCGGACACAACGGCAGCAGTTTTACCTCGTCATAGGTTCTGTAAACATAGCAACGCGACAAAACCGTTTCCAATTTCAGCGTTGTGAGTTCGCAAACGACTACTTCGCTTGCGGCGTGCGTTGCCGTTTCCGCCATGCGCACGCGAATGACGTGCGTGGAGTGAGTCGACAAACCGTCGAACAAATTTGCGTTGTTCGTTTCCGTTAAAAGCGTGTAGTCGCCGCCGTCGATGCTATATTCCGCGCCCAGCACAAACATGACGCGAATGGAATGATCCGTCAGGGTCGGTTCCTCCGTCAACGACGGTTTTTCCTGCGTATATTTCGGCGTTTTCACTTCAAACGAAGTCGTTTCGGAAGCGGCAAGCGTTTCGGAGCCGCATTTGCGCACGTAAAACGTGTAGCTGTGGTTCGGGGACAATTCGGTAAACCGAATGATTTTTCCTTCGACTGCCGTCCACGTTTCGCCGTCCGTGCTGTACTCGATTGCCGCAGTAACGGAATCCGCCAGCGTCAACGTTGCGGAAGCAGGTTCCACCGCGACGGAGACTTCCTCCTTCGCAACAGGAGGTTGCGACCGCAAAGTCACAACGTCCTTCGTGACGACAGGCGAGTACTCCATGGTTTCGGTTTGATTCAGTCGCACGTAAATGCGATACGACGTGCCTTCCTGCAACCCCGTAAACACGTTGTTGCCCGTTTGCCACGTTTCGCCGTCCAAACTGTACTGCAGTGCGGAAACGTCCGCACCTTCCAACACGACGGTAAGGCGATCGCACCCGCGAAGCACCGTCACTTCCCCCGTAATTGCCTACGTTGCAAGGGTTAAAACCTTTTTCTCGGCATACGGCGACGGATCGTGCGTTGCATCGCCCTTAATGCGTACGTAAACGAAGTAGTAGGTGTTCGGCTGTAGATCCTTCATCACGTTGGAATCCACCCAAGTGAAACTGTTTGGATCCCGCGAGCCGATATGCGTAATGGAACAAAAATACTCTGCATTTTCCACCGGCTCCACCGTGATTTCGGTGGACGTTTTTGCCAAAACGTTACACGTCGGTTTCGGTTGTTGATATTTCG
Source organism: uncultured Clostridia bacterium (assembly GCA_934177025.1). Classification (GTDB taxonomy): domain Bacteria; phylum Bacillota; class Clostridia; order Christensenellales; family CAG-314; genus CAKPPA01. Next base: position 7,359 of record CAKPPA010000013.1, on the reverse strand, counting down.
GAAGTGTAATCGTGAAGGAAACTTCCTGCGAACTCGTGTAGTAATCATCCTCCCGATGGTGTGCATGCACGACGTGCGTTGTCCCCGGGACAAGCCCTTCGAAATAGCAATTGTTGCCCTGCAACGAAACGTATTCCGTGCTGTCGTCCAAACGGCACTCGATACGAGGTAGTTCTGAAGGGTCTAATTTATCAAAACTAATCGTGACGGAGGTAGGATCCGGAAAACCCCACGAAATCGAGGTTTGCGGAATGCCCTCCTGTACTTTTCGTGCGGTGTCCAATTCCTTCCACGTACGTTCGGACGGATCGAGTTCCTCCCCACCCGCTTTACGTACTTCGAAAACATATTTCGGGCCGATTGTCGGCAAAGTAAAGGTGTTGGAAGTTTGCCAACCGCTTGTCCATTTGTCGTCGCCCCTGCTCCAAGCCATATATTCCAAATTTTGATAAGTCCCTTTTACGTTTACGGCAACGGTGCGGCCGTCGCGACGCGTGACGCTGACGTTATTTTTCGGAATGGCGGTTTGCGTGCCTTTCGTTTTTACAACGATTTCCGTTTCCGCCGAAGCCCAAAGGGTTGCGGTTTCCTTCCTCCGCACGAAAAAGTGGTGTTCCTTGTTCGGATCCAATGCATAAAACTCCGGCCAAGGATAATCGATGCCCCACACGTCCGTATAGCGCACTTCCGCCCCCGGAATGCTTTCGAACTGCACTTGATGGGACGTCCGTTTGATGCATTTTACGCTTGCGGCGTCAATTGGCGTTTGCGAGCCTTTTACCATAACCGTTACTTCCGTAGCGGCACCGGCAACTTTTTGATCCGTTTCGGCATAGCGCACCGCCACGCGATACGCCACCCCGTTCGTGAGGTTTGTAAACGTACTTGCTTTTTGCCATGCACCTTCGTTTAGCGAAAACTCCGTGCCTTCCGGTGCCGAAATCGTGATTTGCTGATCCACACCGGTGCAACGAATTTCCGCCGCGCTCGGGGCACCTGCCTCACGCTTTTGCACCGAAATCGGCAACGTTACCGATTTATCGCGATAGGTAAACGTTACTTTTTTGTGTTCCGCCGTTAACGTAACGCCGAACAAGTCGCACGTAAAACCGTTTTTCGTAGCGTCGTTCCCTTCAGCAAACGAAACGTCCTCCGTGGAACCGTCCTCGTACGTTACGGTCACCGTCACGCCGGAAACGTCGATTGTGTCACCGACGTAGTACGTTGTTTTCGGTGTGCTTCCCTGCGAAAGGACAATGCTTTCCACCGCGGGATTGCCACAAGCAGCAAGGACGATCGTTGTGAAAACGATGAGTGCTGCGAGGCATAAAATCAATGCTTTTCTGCTTTTTTGAGATTGCATTTTTCCCCTTTCCTCCATTTCCCTTTTTGGGTTCACCCAATTACTACAAGTATACTCCCCTACCCCTTAAAAAGCAATGGTTAACCCCCTATTTTTCCACAAAAAAACAGCGTTTTTCCCCTCCTACGAGGGGGACTTTTTTTTGAGGTAAAACGCATTTGATTTTTTCATATTTTCTTCCGACAAATTGCAAGGGAAATCCGCAAACACCCCTTGCAAAGCGGCGAAAAATATCTTATACTAAACGTAAGTAAACGGTTCGCTTCGGCGAAAAAAGGAGTTTGTTATGAGCATAAAAGAAGAACAATTAAAATACGCCAAAGTTATTCTCGGCGCAGGCATCGCTTTGCAAAAAGGTCAGTTGATTGAACTTCACTGCCCTGTCGATTTGGCGGATTTTGCGGCAGTTTTAACGGAAGAAGCGTTGAAACAAGGCGCAAAAGACGTGTACGTTACCTACACGGACCCGCGTGTTAAAATCGCACGGTACAAGTACTGCGACAAAGAGACGCTGGTAAACCCGCCGGAGTTTTACCTCAACATTAAACAACACTTTATCGACGCAAGCGCGGCGATCCTTAACCTTTATCACGTGCACGGCAACGAATATAGCGAAGTGGACCCGAAATTAGTGGTGGAAGAAGGCGCAGCATTCCAACGCTTGCTGCACCCTGCAAACCGCTTTATGTTCCGCAATCAATGCACCTTCGGCATGATTATGGTGCCGGATCAGGAATGGGCGGATTTGGTTTTTCCGAACGAAAAGAACAATTTGGAAAAACTTTGGGAATACGTCGGCATTGCCTGCCGCACGCACCTGCCGGATCCGGTCGGAAGCTGGATGGAACACTACCGCCTTTCCAACGAGCATGCGAAAAAAATTCAGGACTGCAACTTCCGCACTTTGCGCTACAAAAACAGCCTAGGCACGGATTTCACCGTAGGCATTCGCCCGGGAATGGAATGGGGCGGCGGCGGAAGCATCAAGTTCGGCGACAAAATTTTCTTCCCGAATATGCCGACGGAGGAAATCGGCACCACGCCGGATCGCCTCTCCGCAAACGGTATTTTGTATGCCAGCCGTCCGTTGAACGCAAACGGACAACTGATTGAAGATTTTTGGGTGCGCTTTAAGGACGGACGCGTGGTCGACTACGACGCAAAAAAAGGATTGGACAGCCTGCGCGCCATTATCGAACACGACGAAGGCTCGCACTACTTGGGCGAAGTTGCACTTGTTGCGGCAGATAGCCCGATTGCCAGCCTGCACACCACCTTTTACAACACGCTGTTCGATGAAAACGCTTCCTGTCACTTTGCTTTCGGCAATGCTTACGACGGCAGCAAACGCAGTGAGGAAGAACTGCTTGCCGACGGCATCAACCTGAGTGAAATTCACATTGACTTTATGGTTGGTACGGACGATTTGGACATTGTCGGCATCGATGAAAACGGCAAGGAAACGTACATCTTTAAAAACGGCACTTGGGCAATTTAACTCCCCTCAAAACGAACCCAACGAAGCCCACAAAGGTTTCGTTGGGTTTTTTGTGTTTTTGTTTTTCGCTCGGTTAAGCCTCTGTTAAAGGCTTAACCTTTTTTTTTGTTGCAGTAAGTTTCCCGTTACACAGCGAACGGAAACGTGAAAAAGTGCGGAACCTGTTTTTCGTTGTTGTCGTAAGTTCCCTACCGCCGAAAATTCGAGCAAGAGGCTCGCATCTACGTACTTTTAAGATTTTTTGATTCCTCGCTGAAAAGAATGGATACTTCCGCTATAGCGACTCATTCCCTTTGAAAAACCGCTGAAAAACCGCAAAATCTTGCAATATTATCAAAAAAAATGGCGAAAACGGGCGCAAACGTTTTACAAAAAGGACTTTATACTGTAAACTTTTTTGAAAATAAGCCGGAGGAATCGGGAGCGAACGAAGTTTCATACAATAGAGAAGAATATCCGATAAAGAGTACGCAGGGGGAGGAACGGCCTTATGAAAAAACCGCTATCAAAAACACTGTTTGGCAAAAACTTATGCAGCGACAAAGTGCTGCGGCACTATATGCGACCGCGTGCGTTTGCGGACTATCAGCGCACCAAACGGGAAGGCCTGCCCCTCCGTAAGGCAACGGCAGAAGACGTGGCGTGTGCCATGAAAAAATGGGCGATTGCAAACGGCGCAACGCACTACACGCATTGGTTTCACCCGTTGCACGGCAAAACGGCGGAAAAACAGGTTTCCTTTTTGGAGAGGGACAAAAACGGCTCCGTTGAAACCTTTTCCGCAGATGCTTTGATGAAAGGCGAAGCGGACGCTTCCAGCCTGCCGAACGGCGGGGATCGTTTTACGTTTGAAGCACGCGGATACACCGTTTGGGACTACACCTCCCCTGCTTTTTTAAAGGCGGACGTGCATGGTAACAAAGTGATGTACGTGCCCACGGCCTTTTGCTCCTACCACAACACCGCGTTGGACGAAAAAACGCCGCTACTACGCGCAACGGAACGCCTGAATCAGGAAAGTTTGCGCATTTTGCACGCTTTAGGATACAAAGCAAACAAAGTGATTTGTAACGTCGGCGGCGAACAGGAGTACTTTTTGGTGCGCAAGCAGGATTTTGATCATCGCACGGATTTGCGTTTTTGCGCAAGCACTCTGTTAGGGGCAGAGCCGATCCTGTCGCAAGAAGCGACCTTTCACTACTTCGGTGCCATTTCGGACGACGTCAGCCGCATTATGCACGAAATCGACACCACGCTGTGGGAACTTGGAATTTTGGCAAAAATTCAGCACTGCGAAGTTGCGCCCGCACAGTACGAATTGGTACCGCAGTTTGCGCCCGTAAACCTCGCGTGCGACGAAAACAGAATCATAATGGAAACCATTCAGCGAGTTGCCCGAAAATACGGGTATGAGGCAATTTTTCACGAAAAGCCGTTTCGTCACGTAAACGGTAGCGGCAAGCACGTGAATCTTTCGCTCTGTACGGACACCGGCTTACAACTGTTTGATCCGGCGCGTTGCGACACACCGCTGTTTTTACTGTTTTTTACCGCGATGCTTGCGGCAATCGACCGCTATTACCCGCTGGTTCGGGCATCCTGCGCTTATCGCGGCAACGATTTGCGACTCGGCGGAAACGAAGCCCCGCCGGCACTCGTTTCCGTGTTTATTGGAGCTGAAATGCAAGGACGCATTGAGGCATATTTGGAACATCGACGCTTTGCCGGCAAAACAACGACGTTACACACCAAAATTACGCATCTACCGCTGACGATGCGCGACGGAAGCGATCGCAATCGCACCAGTCCGTTTTGCTTTAACGGAAACAAATTTGAATTTCGCATGGTGGGAGCATCCCAATCCCTTGCGTGGCCAGGCACTTGCCTGTGCACGGCACTTTGCGGTGTTTTAACCGAAATTGCAAACGCGCTGGAAAAAACACCGCTCCCAAAGGAAGCGTTTTTGCACGATTTGATTCGCAACAACTACTTGCAACACAAGCGCATTGTGTTTAACGAAAACTCCTACGACGAAGCGTGGCACAAAGAAGCCCTTCGCCGCGGACTGAAAGAATATCGCAACACGGAAGCATGCCTACCTGTGTACGACGACGAAACCATCGTTGCACTGTTTCGGGATACGGGCGTCCTTTCCCCGCGCGAATTGGGGTTACGCAAAAACACGCAACGGCAAATTTACGACGAAACGGTGCTGACGGAAGCAAAAACACTGTGCGACATGTTGTACCGAAAAATTTTGCCGGCGATTGCAATGGTTTCCCCGAACGACGTCAACACGAGTTTACGCCCTGCTACGGACGCATTAGCTGAGGCAATTGCCGAAAACGCCAACTCCTGCACTTTGTTGCAACATATGGAAACCGTGCGCGCCCTTTACGACGCGTTGGAACCGAAACTACCGCAAGCGGCAATTACAATGCCTACCTACAACGAACTGTTGTTTTAAACCGAATTCCGCAAAAAATGCTTAAAACCCGTTACATCGACGGGTTTTTCCTTTTGCTTGGTGAAAAAACGAAATAAAAAAACGCTCCCGTTTGGGAGCGTTTTTCGATAAACGCAATTGTTATCAAGGTTTGGATAATTTTAATTATTTATCCAAAATTTTGCTGACAACGCCGGATCCTACCGTGTGGCCACCTTCGCGGATTGCGAAACGCAAACCTTCTTCGATTGCAACCGGAGTGATCAATTTTACGGTCATTTTGATGTTGTCGCCAGGCATAACCATTTCCGTGCCGTTTTCCAATTCAACAGAACCGGTAACGTCGGTCGTACGGAAATAGAATTGCGGACGATATCCGTTGAAGAACGGGCTATGACGGCCACCTTCTTCCTTCGTCAGGATGTACACTTGTGCTTCGAAGTTCGTGTGCGGGTGAATCGTGCCCGGTTTTGCAAGAACTTGTCCTCTTTCGATTTCCGTCCTTTGAATACCTCTCAAGAGTGCACCGATGTTATCGCCTGCGCGTGCTTCGTCCAACAATTTACGGAACATTTCGATACCCGTAACAACCGTTTGACGTGGTTTATCTTCCAAACCGACGATTTCGACCGGATCGGAAAGTTTCAACGTACCTCTTTCCACACGGCCCGTAGCAACGGTTCCGCGACCGGTAATCGTGAATACGTCTTCCACCGGCATCAAGAAGGTTTTGTCCGTTTGACGTTCCGGAGTCGGAATATATTCGTCCACAACTTTCATCAAGTCCAAAATCGGAGCGAATGCAGGATCGGAAATGTCCTTTCCTTCGTTTGCTGCTTCGATTGCTTTCAAAGCGGAGCCTTTGATGATCGGGGTCGTGTCGCCCGGGAAATCGTAGCTGGAAAGCAGGTCTCTGACTTCCATTTCAACCAGATCCAACAATTCAGGATCGTCAACCATATCGGTTTTGTTCAGGAACACTACAATGTAAGGAACGCCAACCTGACGAGCCAACAAACTGTGTTCTCTGGTTTGTGGCATCGGGCCGTCCGCAGCCGATACAACGAGGATTGCGCCGTCCATTTGAGCGGCACCGGTGATCATGTTTTTCACGTAGTCCGCGTGACCCGGGCAGTCAACGTGTGCATAGTGACGGCTTTCCGTTTCGTATTCCACGTGAGAGGTGTTGATCGTAATTCCTCTTTCCTTTTCCTCCGGAGCTTTATCGATTTGGTCGTAACGCGTAGCTTCCGCTTTGCCTAATTTCGCCAAAGTCATCGTAATAGCCGCGGTAAGAGTGGTTTTGCCGTGGTCAACGTGGCCGATCGTTCCGATGTTTACGTGTGGTTTGCTTCTGTCGAATTTCGCTTTTGCCATTTTTTTCGTCCTCCTAACTTCTGAAAATTTGTATTTTCGCCGTTGAATTAACTTTATTATACAATAAATAAAGTTTTTTGGCTATATTTTTTTATTCTTTTATTCTTTCGTGCTTCTTTCGCCGATAATTTTTTCCGCAATTGCCTTCGGAACTTCCGCATAGTGGTCGAATTGCATCGAAAAATTACCGCGTCCTTGCGTGATGGAACGCAAATCCGTCGCATAACCGAACATGGTTGCCAGCGGAACGAACGCATTGACGACTTGCACGCCGTTGCGCATTTCGATGCCTGCTACGTTACCGCGGCGGCTGCTGATGTTACCCATAACGTCGCCGAGATACTCTTCCGGTAAAGTGACTTCCACTTTCATCACCGGTTCGAGCAAAACAGGATCTGCCTTGCGCATACCTTCCTTAAACGCCATAGAACCTGCAATCTTAAACGCCATTTCGCTGGAGTCGACTTCGTGGTAGCTTCCGTCGTACACCGTGACTTTGAAGTCCACAACTTCGTATCCTGCCAAAATTCCGTTTTGCGATGCTTCGCGGATTCCGTTGTCGATCGGTTGGATGTACTCCTTCGGAATGCTTCCGCCGACGGTTTCGTCCACGAATTGGTAACCGGAACCCGGTTCCAACGGTTCCATGCGGATTTTACAATGACCGTACTGTCC
>CAKPPA010000012.1 GCA_934177025.1 uncultured Clostridia bacterium | reverse complement strand
TTACAGCATGGCTCCAAGGCGTCGCAATTTTTTAAAATTTCGTTTTTTACGCTTTGCGAAACGGTCATGGTTTTATTTTAGCACACCATTACCGAAATGTCTATGTACTTATTTTCCGAAAATACAAAAAACAACGATTTCTTTTCCGTTTGTTTGGCGAAAAATCCCCTGTTTTTGCGGCGTTTTGTCGGGTTGCGCTCCACCTTTTTCGAAAAAAGGAGCAAAACCGCACCGCTTGTTTTCCTCAAAAAATTTTTTTTACGAATTTTTACGTTTTTTACGAATTGCGACAAAAAAACCGTCCGAGGACGGTTTTAAAAGATTTTACGTTGATTGGTAAACGTAGGAAGTTTTTCCCAATTTGCGATTTGCTCCTTTTTTAACTGCAACCGCTCCACCACCTGCAACGGAACGCTGACGTCGCCGACACGATCCGGCGAGTGCGCATCCGAATCCACAATGAATTTTACACCGAGATCCTGCAGTTTTAAAATGTCCTCGTCCGGAATGACGACGCGTTTGCCGTTTAGTTCGATAAACACGTTGTAATCCACACAGGCTTTGCCCACTTCCACAACATCGACCGGAATGCCCAAACACAAGTGCGAAATAATGTCGATTTTTTGCGTTTTGACGGCTTTGACGTATGCTTGCGTGTAACGCTTTTTTTGCGCCTGCGTGCAGCCGAAATAATCCGTGCACATAGCGGGCAACGTCCACAAAAACATATCCTTAAAGTTTTTTGCCCAAACGGCCTTGTGGTAGCCGGCAATGATGTAATCGAAATAGCCGCGCTCCACGTTGCGCAAATCCACGTCCCCGTCGCTACTGAAAATGTTGGTTTCGATGCCGAACAGGATGCGAACCGAGTAATTCGGCTGGAGATCGTCGATGATGCTGCGCACTTTGAAAATTTCGTTCGTTTTCATGCCGAACGCCATATGCCTTAACCCGTGATCCGAAATGCCGACTTCCTTTAAACCAAGCTTTTCCGCTTGTTCCACGTTATCGCGAATCGTCCCCTTGCCGTGGCTGAACCGCGTGTGCGTATGATAATCTCCCCAAATCATAAGTATCTCCCAAAACTCGAATTTCCGGCTGGAGTTCCACGCCGTAAGTTCGCTTGTATTTTTGTCGAATCAAATCCATTAACAGCAGCACGTCCTCGCCGGAAGCGTGAAAACGATTGACGATGAATCCCGCGTGCTTGGTGCTGACTTCCGCATCCCCGATGCGCATCCCTTTGACGCCCATTTCCGCAATTCGGCGGGAAACACACTGCCCTTCCGCTTGCTTAAACACACTGCCGGCACTGTACTTTTCCAACGGTTGCGTTTTGCGTTTGCGATACGCCATTTCGTCGGAACGTAAACGAATTTGCTCCCGATTGCCCTTTTGAAAACGCAACTCCGCATGCGTTACGACAAAGCCGTTGTGCTGAAACACACTGTCGCGGTAGCCGAACCGACACTCCTCCTTGCGAAACATGCGCTCCGTTGTGCCGTCCGTCGCCCAAACGGCGGAAACGACGTCGCTCATTTGACAACCGAAACAACCCGCATTCATTACCACTGCCCCACCCACACTCGCAGGAAGGGTGGACAAAAACTCCGCACCCGTTAAAGCAGAACGGTAACAAAGTTCGCTGACGGATTTGACGGACGCCCCCGCATCGGCGGAAATGATTTCGTCCCTTTGGCTGACTTGTGCAAAATAGTGCCCCAACCGCAAAACAACGCCGTGAAACCCGCCGTCCAGTGCCAAAACGTTGGAACCGTTGCCCAAAACAAACCATTCCACGCCGTTTTCCTTTGCCGTTTTTAGTGCCTTTTGCACTTCCGCCGCATCGCACGGCTGCACCACGACTGCCGCAGGACCGCCGATTTTAAAGGTGGTTAGCCCTTTTAACGGAACGTCGTACGCCACATTTCGGAATTCCTCTTTCGAAAACGTTTTGCGGATGTCCAAAATTTTTACTCCTTTATTTTACACCAAAATTTTGTTTTTTACAATGTCTTTCACAATTTAGACGAGGTAATTCTTTAATGCGTCCTTTTCGCCCGAACGCACGGCACGCTCCGCCGCGGATGCCGCCTGGTGCAAAATTTCGGGCGAACTGAACACGTTGACGACACGAAACCGCGTGGAGGAAAAGGCTTTTTCGGCATCCTTTAAAAGCCCCGCATCAAACAGTTGCACCTCCGCCGCAGGAAACAGTTTTAAACTTTTGAGATTTTTTTGGATTGCCGTCGAGGTGAGAAATTCCATAAACTTTTGCGCAAGCGGTGCGTTTTCGCTTTGCGCACAGCCGATGCATTGAATTAAATCTGTAAATTCCGTAAGATATTCGCAAGTGACAGGGCTAAGCCGCCCCTGTTGCAAGCGGTGATCGAAGCGCACCAAATCCCGCTGCGTCCCGAGTAGCACCCGAAAGGTGTCGCGGTTTAAAAAACTTTCGTAGGCTTCGTACTGCGTCAAACGGTTAGGACAAACGGACAATGCGTGCTGCGGCGTTTTCGTCGTGCCGAGGGCAAGTGCCATCCACGGGAGTTGAAAGGAGGCACTTCCGAACCCCAGCGAAAATTTTTCGCCTTTTTTGCCCTGTTCCGCATACTGCGTAAACAACGTTTCCTTTAAGGGCAACGACGCTTCGTCGGAAAACGCACTGAGGCAATACCCACCGTAAGCATAAGGCAACGCCATGATTTTATCCCCCACGTAGCAGGCACCGAGTAAATCCTCCCGCACGTTTACCGCACCCGTGTACTCCTTTAAATACGGCAGTACTTCCGCACCCGTGCCGGCGGAAAAGGAAATTACATCGAACCTTTCGCCTTGTTGCAGTAAATCGCGCACCTGTTCGTAGGAATACCGACTGACGCACACCGGCGACGCCGGATGCTTCTTTTGAAACAAAACGGATTGCCGCCGAAGCCAATCGAACCGACTGCCGCTACCGCCCTCGAAGGTGTCCACGTGCCACACGGTTAACACGCCGCGCTGCGGTTGCGGAACAACCTCCCTTTGCGGCAAACCCTTTAGCGAAAAGGAAGTAATGCCGCAAAAAAGCACCAAACAAAGCGAAAGAACCCCTCGCACCGAAATTTTTTTCATAAAAAAAGTATATGAAAAAACTTACTGCGTTAGTACCCAGCCGTTTGGAAAAAGTGTTTGCCGCTTTCGTTAAACTCGCACCCGAACGGTCAAACCGCGCGTGATTTCACAACGAACGGTGAATTGTGAAAATTTTTTCATCCTTTCAAAAGGGTTGTCGGGTTGACTTTTCCTTTGCGGTCGTTATAATAAAATCAACGATATCGGGGAGTTGCTATGGATAAACGAAGTTATTTACCCCTGTTCCGTTCGGAACAACAAACACAAAAACTACGCGGGCTGACGTTATGCAAAACCGTGTTTTTGTGGATGCTTTTGTTCACTGCCCTTGCTTGCGTCCTTTTGGATCAGTGGGAGTTACCCCCGATTGTGCCGCTTGTTGCTTTGCTTTTGACGGCGGCGAACTTTGTGGTTGTAGTCGTACTGTGGGCGGTGATTCGCTACATGATTTACAAGGAACTTGCTTCCGACGATGCGTTTGACGAAAACGTAGCGGCGGATTTATCCTTTTTGCACTACCGAAACAGTTACCGCGCGTTTGAAAAGGAAACAAACCGCCGTTGTTTGAAGTTTCGCATCCTTGCCGCGGTCGGAATCCTTTGTTTGTGTGCGGACGTACTGTTGCGCATCCTGCCGGCGGAAGCACCTGCAGGGCGTTTTTCCGAAATTTTGTTTTTTGCGGGGATTGTGCTGATTTCCGTGGCGGCGTTTTTAGGGAACTACACGGAAGCCGCCAAATTAATTCGCTTCCTTTCCGAAAACAGTGTGTACATTGCGGAAATCGAACAGCAAAAAAACACGGAGCCGCGCTTTGTGACGTCGCTCGACCTGTACGTGGACACGCCCCCTTCCAAACAGACGGAATACATGTTTCCGAACAAGGAATTGCGGGAAAAAATTCGCAAATGCGACCGAATGATTCCGTTTATTATGCTGATTTTCGTTTTGCTTGCCGCCCTCATCGGGTTTGTGATCGGAATGCTGTTTGTAAAAAACTGGACGGAAAACAGCTATGCGGATTACATCGGCTGGGTGATTTTTTTGACGATTTTCGGCTTGATGTTGGCAACGCTGATTGTGCAGGACGTTTACACGCGAAAACGCACCGCCATTATGAAAGCGCAGTATGCCGAACTGTGGAAGGACAGCGCAAAATACGAAAATCAAATTAAAATCCACGACTTGACTTACGAATACCAAAAGGAAAACAGCAAGTTTTTGTTTTTTTATTTGTTGGGGATTATTTTTTCCGCATTCGGCGCAATGCTGGTGCTGGTGATGAACGTATCCGCATTTTACAGTTTGATTCCGATTGGGGTGTCGTTAATCGCATTAATCCTAACCAACATGCGCACGCCGCAAAAATTAAAGGAGTTGCGGGAAAAAATTCGGCCAATTGAAGAAGAAATCGAAAAAGAACAGTGCGCCGACGTGTTTGAAGAACTCGATGCCGACGACGAAAACTCCTTTTCGCTTTGACGGGGCAGGAATGCCGAAACGGTTTATCCGTAACACCGAAAGGAACCGACGTTCCCCTTCCGAAAGCATCGCACCGACATTTTGAAAAAAATTTACCTAACGACAAAAAGCGAGGAACTTTTTCCTCGCTTTTTTTGCTTGCTTTTACTTTTTACTTTTGCTTGTTCGGTTTTTGTGCCGACCGACGCCCGCACACTTTTGTTAGCCCTGTAAACCACGTTCCTGACGGGACATATCCTCCACCACGATGTCGAAAATTTCGCCCAATGTAGCGCAATACTCCAACACTTTCCACGGTTCGTTGGTGTGAAAGTGAATTTTAATTAATTCGTCGTCCCCCACTGCCAACAGGCAATCGCCCTGAAGTTTTGTGTTAAAATACTCCTTGATTTTGGTTTCGTCCAAGTTGGTGCCTTCAATCAGTAACTGAGTGTCGTATTTAAATTCCAGCATTTTTTACTCCTTTTTTCGTCCTTTTTTCGGAACGCTTCCGTGTTTACAACGTTTCGTTGTTACTGTTTTTTAGTTTTGCAACAACGTCCGGTGCGGTTTTGAAACGCACGACTTCCTCCACGTCAAACCCCTTTCGTGCAAATTTCGGGGCTTTGCCTTTGCCGGTGCGGCTGTCGATTTGGATATCCTCCGAATTGAGGACAATTACGTCCTCCTGCTTGATGATTGCCAGCGAATAAGGCATGGTTACCGTATCCGCAAACCGCACGCTATAACCGTTGTCGCCGCGGAAATCCACGATTTTGACTCCCTTGCGGTAGCGTGCCATAATTTCCAACTCGCCCAAAATGACGCGCTTCATAAACCCGCGATCGGTGATGATGATGGCTTCGCCTTCGTCCGTAACTTGGCGGGCGAATATGACTTCGTCCCCGTCGTTTATCAACATGCCTTTGACACCGCCGGAAACACGCCCTTGCAACGGCACATCCGACGGATCAAAATTCAGACACATGCCGTTTTTCGTAACAAACAGCACCGACGTGTGCGGCTGTTTGTTTTCCACCGCTATGATTTCGTCGTCGTCCTTTAACTTCATTGCTTGGAACACGTTTTTCAACAAGCCGTACTCCTGCCAATTCGTTTGTTTGACCATGCCGTGTTTCGTGAAGAACATCAAATCCGTTTTGGCAACGTTTTCGAACACAGGGAACATGGCTACGATATGCTCGTTTTTCGGCATTTCCTTTACCAAATCCTGCGGGGCAACGCCCTTTTCGCGGTAGCGACATTCCGGAATGGTTGCCGCGTCGATTTTGTAGCAATTGCCGAGGCTGCCGAAGCAATACATCGTAGCACCCGTTTCCGTTTCCGCACAGAACGTGTGCATTTCCCACAAATTCGTCCGTTCCGTGACTTCCTTGTTGCTCATGGAAAAATTCTTTTGCGGAATTTTTTTCAAAGTGCCGTTTGCCGTTAATGCTACCACAAAAGTTTCCGACGGCTTTTCGTCGCTTTCGGATTCGATTTTTATGTCGTCCGGCCGATTGACGATGACGCTTTTCCGCGGGGACTTGTAGGTGCGCTTGATTTGATTGAGTTCGGTTTTCATGAGTTCGTTTTGTAACTGTTTGCTGCCCACAATCGCCGTGAGGTTTGCAATGCGTTTTTCCAGCTCGGCTAACTCCTCCTCCAATTTCGTGATTTCGAGTTTCGTTAACCGCGCCAAACGCAAATCCAAAATCGCCTGCGCTTGCTTTTCGGACAAATCGAACCGCTGCCGCAACGAGGATTTTGCTTCGGACGTGGATGCCGATTTTTTAATGATGGCAATGACTTCGTCAATATTTTTTACCGCAATGACCAATCCGCGCAAAATGTGTGCGCGTGCTTTGGCTTCCTCCAATTCGAATTTCGTGCGGCGCAAAATGACGTCGCGCTGATAATCCGTGTAATAGGAAATAATGTCCATCAGCCCCAAAAGTTGCGGCTTGCCGTCGGCAATCGCTACCATGTTGATGCCGAACGTCGTTTCGAGGTCGGTATGCTTAAACAGCACTTTTAAAATCGCTTTCGGATCGTAGTCCTTTTTGATGCGAATGACGGCACGCATGCCTTCCTTGTCCGACTCGTCCACAATTTCGCTGATGCCCGCAAGCAAATCCTTTTTGTCCTCACGTAGTGCCAAAATGTTTTGCAGTAGTTTTGCTTTGTTGACCTGATACGGTAATTCCGTGATGACAATGTTCTTTTTGTCGTTGTTTAAAACTTCGATGTGAATTTTGGCGCGCATGGTGATTTTGCTTTTGCCCGTCAAATACGCCTGCTCGATTTCCTCCGAACCGGAAATGTAGCCGCCCGTAGGAAAATCCGGCCCTTTGATGATTTTCATCATCTCTTTCAATTTTATGTTTTTGTTGTCGATGTAGGCAATGACTCCGTCGATAACTTCCCCTAAATTGTGCGTCGGGATGTTGGTTGCCAAGCCGACGGCAATGCCGCTAGCACCGTTAACCAACAAGTTCGGGAAGCGTCCCGGGAGCATATCCGGCTCCTTTAAATGGTCGTCGAAGTTGCGGCTCCAACGAACGGTGTCCTTTTCGATGTCCTTTAACAATTCCAACGCCAACGGATTGAGCCTTGCTTCCGTGTAACGCATGGCGGCGGCAGAGTCGCCGTCAATGGAACCGAAGTTGCCTTGCCCGTCCACCAAAGGCATACGCATGTTGTAATCCTGCGCCATGCGCACCATGGCGTCGTAAACGGACGTGTCGCCGTGCGGATGATACTTACCGAGGCAATCCCCTACGATACGCGCGCTTTTGCGGTAAGGCTTGTCCGGAAACATGCCGAGTTCGTACATGGTGTACAAAATGCGGCGTTGCACCGGTTTTAACCCGTCCTCCACACGCGGCAGAGCGCGATCCAAAATAACATACTCCGCATACGGCATCATGGAATCGTGCAGGACTTCCTCCATCGGCTTGACGATAAGATTGCTTCCGTCACTTAATTTCGAAACGTTTTCTCCTTGAAATTTTCCCATGTTTTACACTCCGTACTCATCCAAAATTTTGTCGTTGTTTTTGTTGAAATTCGCATTTTCGCTGATATACGCCTTGCGCGCCTCGATGCTGTCGCCCATAAGCGTAGTGAGGATTTTTTCCGCTTCGGCGGCATCCTCGATTGTGACGCGCATTAAACTCCGCGTGGCAGGGTTTAGCGTTGTTTCCCAAAGTTGACTCGGATTCATTTCGCCCAACCCTTTGTAGCGTTGCAATGTGTAGCCGCGCCCGATTTTTTCCACCGCCGCATCGAGCTCCTCGTCGTCGTAAGCGTAAATGACGTCGTCGCGCTTAAACACTTTGTACAGCGGCGGCAAGCCGATGTAAATGTGCCCTTCCGTTAACAATTCGCGCATGTAGCGGAAAAAGAAGGTAAGCAAAATCGCACGGATGTGCGCGCCGTCCTGATCTGCATCCGAAAGGATGATGACTTTGTCGTACTTCAGCGATTCGAGCGAAAAATCCTCGCCGATACCCGTATCGAGGGCGGAAATGATGGTGCGAATTTCCTCGTTTGCCAAAACCTGATCGATTCGCTTTTTTTCCGCATTGAGCGGTTTGCCGCGCAGTGGCAAAATTGCCTGAAATTTGCGATCGCGGGCTTGTTTTGCACTGCCGCCGGCGGAATCGCCCTCCACGATAAACAATTCGTTTTTTTCATAATTTTTGCCTGTGCAACTGCTGAGTTTGCCGACCAGCGTTGCATTTTCGATGCTGTTTTTTTGACGGTTAATTTCCTTGGCACGCTGTGCCGCAAACCGCACTTTTGCCGCCGCAAGGGCTTTTTTGACGATAACCTCGCCGGACTTTTTTTTGTCGGTGTCCAAAAACTTTTGCATCCCTTCGCTGATGATGGTTTCCACCGCCGTGCGCGCTTCGGGGTTGCCGAGTTTCGTTTTCGTTTGCCCTTCGAACTGCACGTTCGTCATTTTTACGCTAAGCACCACCGTAATGCCTTCGCGGAAATCCTCCCCTAACAGATTTTCGTCCTTTTCCTTTAACGCACCGATTTTACGCGCATAGTCATTGAGCGTTTTGGTAAGTGCCACTTTCATGCCCGTTTCGTGCGTGCCGCCTTCCGGCGTCGGAATGTTGTTGACGTAGGAAAACACGCTTTCCGTGTAGGTGTTGGTGTACTGAATGGCACATTCCAACGACAACACGTTGTTGCTTCCCTTAAGATAAATCGGTTCCTCAAACGTTACCGCTTTGTTTTCGTTGAGATATTTGACGAAGTCGCTAATGCCGCCTTCGTACAGGAAGGAGCGTTTGAGCGGTTCGCCCGATTCGCTACGCACGCGCTCGTCGGTTACCGTGAACTCGATGCCGCGATTTAAAAACGCAAGTTCCTTCACGCGTTTTAAAATCGTGTCGAGCGAAAACTCCAATTTGCCGAACACGCGCGGATCCGGCTTGAAGGAAACTTCCGTGCCGGAAACGTCCTTTTTTTCCTTGCCCGTTACCTGCAACGGACCTACCGGAATTCCGCTTAAAATTTTGCCCGTTTTTTCGTCCTCGTAGCTGTGAAAACTCATTTCGTAAACACTGCCGTTTTTGTGGACTTTGACGTGCAGCCATTCGCTGAGCGCATTGGTGACGGACGCCCCTACGCCGTGTAGGCCGCCCGAATAACTGTAGTTTTCGTTATTGAATTTGCCGCCCGCATGCAACTGCGTAAACACGACTTCCACACCCGAAACTTTGAGTTGCGGGTGCATATCCACCGGAACGCCGCGCCCGTTGTCCGTTACCGTAACGCTGTTGTCCGCTTTTAGCACCAAATCCACCTTAGTGGCGAACCCGTTTGCCGCTTCGTCCACCGCATTGTCGACGATTTCCCACAAAATATGATGCATCCCGTTTTTTCCGGTTGTGCCGATGTACATTCCCGGCCGTAGCCGTACGGCATCCAACCCTTCCAACACTTGGATATCTTTCGCTTCGTATGTTTTTTCGACCGCCATAACTCCTCCGGAATTTTTCTTCAGTAAAAAAATTATATCATATTTTTTACAATTTGCAATACATATTTATACACTCATTCCGAAATAGCAACGTTACAATCGAAAAATATTTTTTAAAATTTTATATTTATAAATTTTATGAATAGGAATTTTTCCGAAATCCGATGCGAAAAAATGCGTTTTTCGTGCGTTTTCGTGAAAAAATTTTCGTTTTTCCTCCTCCCTTAGGGTTTGGGCAATCGAAAGGCAAACAGTTTTGAAAAAACCTTGCTTTTCGCACGAAAAAAACAAGCGAAAAATTTTATCTTCGCTTGTTTTTGAACGCTTCTTTTTTTTATTTTTATGCTTTTTGAAAAATCTTTTTCCTTTCGC
Organism: uncultured Clostridia bacterium; assembly: GCA_934177025.1. Classification (GTDB taxonomy): domain Bacteria; phylum Bacillota; class Clostridia; order Christensenellales; family CAG-314; genus CAKPPA01. The sequence continues at coordinate 4,875 of CAKPPA010000012.1, read as the reverse complement.
TTTTCATTTCCTACAATTTTTCGGAAAAACCGTGCCGAACGCTTATCTTTTGTCCGTTAACACCAGCATTTCGTTCAAATGATTTACTAAATCGCCGTAAACTTCCTCGTAATTGACGTCGTTTACCATTTCGTGACGGCCGTCGTCGTACAGTTTTAGGGAAGCATTTTTAAACCCGAGATTTTGATACATCCGATGCAATTTTTTTACGCCCTTGCCGTAGTTACCGACCGGATCGGAAGTACCCGCAAACAGGTAAATCGGCAAATCCTTCGGAATGTTTTCCAACTCCTTTTTGTTGTAAAGTTTTTTCAGGCCGTTAAAAAACGTTTGATAAAAATTCGTGCTGCAAACAAAACCGCAACATGAATCGTCCTCGTATTTTTGATACTCCGCCATATCCCGCGTTAACCAGTTTTCGCCTTCCTTGCATTTTTTTTGCCATGCCGTGAAGGTTAAGTCGAACAATTTTTGTGCAGGTACTTTTTTCCCTTGTTTTTTAACCAAGCGGTTTGCGACAAAACTACCGGCCGTTACGGCCGCCCCTTTTTGCAAATTGGAGCCGCTTAACACGAATCCGTCCGCAACGACGTTCCTTTTGATTAATTCCTGCGTTAAAAAGGAGCCGTAGCTGTGCCCCATAACGAACAACGGCAGGCCGGTGCGCTCCTTCCACTCTTTTTGGAACAGCAACTGATCGTTTAAGTTGTTTTCCCACATATCGCCGTCGTCGTAACCCAAAGTTTGCGGGTTGGTTTTGCCGTGACCGCGTAAATCGTGGCACACCAGCAAAAAGCCGTTTTCGTTTAAAAACCGCCCTAATCGGTCGTAACGCGCGCCGTGCTCCGCCATGCCGTGCACCAACAGCACCACCGCTTTCGGTTCCGCAACGTCATCCCACACGTAACGATGACAATCCTTGCCTAAATGTCCTTTTACCGTAAATTCCTTCATAGTTTTACTCCTGTTCACCGGTGGCCCAATCGAAACTGCGTTTTACCGCACGTTTCCAGCCCCTGTATTTGCGTTCTGCTTCGTCCCTCTCCATTTTCGGCAAAAACGTGCGTTGTACCGACCATTGCGAGGCGATTTCCTCCAGCCCTTGCCATGCGCCGGTGCCTAATCCGCACAGATACACGGCACCGAGTACCGTTGTTTCCGTAATTTTCGGCCGCTTTAGCACTCGACCTAAAATATCTGCCTGAAACTGCATTAGGAAGTTATTTTGGCTGGCACCGCCGTCACACGCCAATTCCGCAAATTTGATGCCGCTATCCAGCTCCATGTTAATTAAAATATCTTTCGTGCTGTACGCCATGGATTCCAGCGTGGCACGCACAATGTGGTACTTGTCGGTACTCCGCGTGATGCCCACAATGACGCCGCGTGCTTCCATGTTCCAATACGGTGCGCCAAGTCCCGTGAACGCCGGAACAACGTAAACACCGTTTGTTCCCTGCGTGCCGTCGGGATTCCTTGCCTGCAAAGCAAAGCCTTCGCTATCCGCGCTTTCGGTAAAAAATTGCATGCCGTCACGCAACCATTGCACGGAACTTCCCGCATTAAAAATGCTACCCTCCAACGCATACGTCGTTTTGCCGTTTAACGACCACGCAATTGTCGTAATCAAATTGTTTTTGGAAATTTTCGGCGTTTCGCCCGTGTTCATTAAAATAAAGCAGCCCGTGCCGTAAGTGTTTTTTGCCATGCCGATTTTGAAACATGCCTGACCGAACAATGCCGCCTGCTGATCCCCCGCAATGCCGCAAATTGCGATCGGCTGTTTGAAAATGGAAGTTTGCCCGACGATTTCGTTGCTTTCGCACACGCGCGGCAACATGCACCGCGGCACGCCGAACAATTTGAGTAAATCCTCGTCCCAATCCAGCGTGTTGATGTTGTAAAGCATGGTGCGCGAAGCATTTGTTTTATCCGTAACGAACACTTCCCCGTCCGTCAGTTTGTAAATCAGCCAACTGTCGATAGTGCCGGCGTAAAGTTCGCCGCGCTCGGCACGCTCCCGCACGCCGTCCACGTTGTCCAAAATCCATTTGATTTTGCTTGCACTGAAGTAAGCGTCCATTACGAGGCCGGTTTTACTTTGAATGCGTTTGACTAAAGCATCGTCCTCCTTTAAGCGGTTGCAATAGTCCGCCGTCCGTCGACACTGCCAAACAATGGCGTTGTACACCGGCTCGCCCGTCACTTTGTCCCAAACGATGACCGTTTCGCGCTGATTCGTGATGCCGAGCCCGTAAACGGACTCCCAACGGATTCCGCTTTTTGCAATGACCTCGTTTAACGCGCCGTACTGCGCCGCCCAAACCTCTTTTGCGTCCTGCTCCACCCAACCGGATTTCGGATAAATTAAATCGAATTCCTGATTGGAAATTGCAACGATTTCCTGCCGCTCCGTGTCGTAAACTACAGCGCGTGCGCTTGTCGTTCCTTCGTCCAATGCCAAAATGTACTTCTTTTTCATTTTCTCCCCCGTTTAAACGAGCGAATCCGCCATTTCCTTTACGGAAGGAAACACGGCGTCCGCACGCTTGCCGAATGCGCGGTAAGCCGCCGCATCCGTTTCTCCGCTTAAAACTAACACGCTTTGAAATCCGTTTTCAATCCCGAACAAAAGATCCGTCGAAAGCCGATCCCCAACCATTGCGATTTCCTGCGGTTGTAAACAAAATTTTTCCCGAATCGCATCCGCCATGGGGCGAAACGGTTTTCCGCAAATAACGTCCGGCGAACGCCCTGTGCTGGCTTTCAGTAACGCCAAAAAACTGCCGACGTCCGGTAGATACGCCCCCTCCGCAGGGCAGTTGACGTCCGGATGCGTTGCGACGAACGGCACCCCGCGCGACAATGCCGACGTCAGTTTGCACAACTTTTCGTACGTCAACGTAGTGTCGTAGCCGAGCACGGCAACGTCGCAATTTTCGTCCGTTAAACAAATGCCTTGTTCCACAAACTCCGCTTCCAAGCCCTTTGTGCCGATGAGGAGCGTTTTCCGTTGCGGATAATGCTTTTTTAAATAACGTATCGTGGCATCCGAGGAGGAAAAAATTTCATCCTCGCTGATTTGAAAACCCATGTTTGCGAGTTTTTTTATGTATTCCTGTTTGTTTCGACTGCTGTTGTTGGTGACGAAGCAGATTTTTTTACCCGAAGCGCGCAATCGCTCCACGCCCTCCAAAGCGCCTGCGATCGGCGTGTTGCCCAAGTAAACCGTGCCGTCCATATCCAACAAAAATAATTTTACATCCTGTAACATTGCTGATTTTAGTATAACAACTTGGCAATTTAAAGTCAATAGCGCGGTATTATTTTCGCCGAAATCGCTATAATTGAATTATGAAACACAAAATTTTATTCTGCGGCGGCGGCACGGGCGGGCATATCGTGCCGAACGTGGCATTAATGGAACAACTGCCCGCAACGGAATTTGCCTTCGGCTACCTTGCTTCCGGCGAAAACGACAAGCGCATCCTTGCGCCCGTGTGGCAAAACCTTGCGTTTTATCGCGAAATTCCGACCGTAAAACTGCAACGAAAATGGACGCTACAAAACCTGAAAATTCCGTTTTTGCTAAAAACAAGCATCGCAAAAGCCGAGGAAGCCTTAACCGAGTGGAAACCCGAACTTGTTTTTTCCAAAGGCGGCTATGCGGGGCTCCCTGTTTGCATTGCGGCGCATCGGCAAAAAATTCCCGTGTTTTTGCACGAAAGCGACCTTTCCATGGGGCTCAGCAATCGAATTTCCCTCCGCTTTGCGGATCGCCTTTTTACGACGTTTGACGTGCCGTTAAAAACAAAAAAGCAAATCGTGACGGGTAGCCCGATTCGGCAAAGCGTGCGAAATGCTTCCCGCCCCAAAGGGTTGTACGAAACGGGATTTTCGGGGGTGCGCCCGTTACTGACCGTTGTCGGCGGAAGTAGCGGTGCCCAAATTTTGAATGCGTTTGTAGAACAAAACCTAACCGATTTAACCAAACGATACGACGTTTTTCTGGTAGCGGGAAAAGGCAAAACTCTTGCAAAACAGGCACCGCACTTCAAACAGACCGAGTACACGAACGCCTTACTTTCCGTGTTAAAAGCAAGCGATGCCGTAATTTCGCGTGCGGGAAGCAACACCGTTTGTGAACTCGTTACCCTAAACGTCCCGACGTTGTTTGTTCCCCTGCAACGGGCTTCGCGCGGAGAACAAACCAAAAATGCGGCGTATTTTTGTGAAAAAGGTTGCGCGCGTATGTTAAACGAAAAAGATTTTTGTTTGGAAAACGTTTGGCGCGAACTTGAAGAACTTCGCAAAAATAAAGAACGCTACCAAACGGCAATGCAAAAAATGCAAATTGACGGAACAAAAACCATTTGCAAGGAAATTCAATCCTTTTTTGCCTAAACTACATTCCACCGACAAATCGATTGTTGTTGCAAAAAACCGAATTTTGAAACGAATACAAACGTGGGAATTTTTAAAATAAAAAAGTACACCAAAAAAGTGTACGGTAAAGTTTTGTAAAACAGGACAAAAAAAATACACCGCATTGGGTGCATCCTTTGCCGAGATGTTACAGAATAGAACGTACGTACACAATCTTGTTTTTGTTGTCGGTTTCTCTCGAGAGCCGACTCTCTCTTTTCACGCTTGCGCGTGTCGACCGTAGGATTTCTCCTACTCCCTTAAAGGAGGTGATCCAGCCGCACCTTCCGATACGGCTACCTTGTTACGACTTCACCCCAGTCATCGGTCTTACCTTAGGCAGCTCCTCCCTTGCGGTTAGGTCACTGACTTCGGGTACTCCCAACTCCCATGGCGTGACGGGCGGTGTGTACAAGACCCGGGAACGCATTCACCCCGACATGCTGATTC
>CAKPPA010000011.1 GCA_934177025.1 uncultured Clostridia bacterium | reverse complement strand
GGCGTGGAATATTTGGGGTACTGAAAGGATTTCGGCACAAACGTTGCGTCTCATCGCTATGTTTTTACCTTGATTCGTAAGTTTTTCACACGTTTTTTCGGAAAAACGAAAAAAAGTCCGAAAAATTTGTTATAATAAATTTATGGATCTCAAACAAAAACTTGCCGATTTGCCAAAAGAAGCGGGCGTTTACATTATGTATGACGACGGCGGCAACGTCCTGTACGTCGGAAAAGCAAAAAATCTGCGCAAACGCGTGCGGCAGTATTTTTTTCAGTCCGGCAACAAAACGGAAAAAGTCATGCTTATGGTCAGCCATATTGCGGATTTCCGTTACATCATTACGCCGAGCGAAACCGATGCGTTTGCGTTGGAAAACACGCTCATCAAAAAGTACAAACCGCCTTACAACATTCTTTTAAAGGACGACAAGCAGTATCCGTACATTAAAATCAACGTTCGGTCGGATTTTCCGAAATTCGAAATCGTGCGAAAAATCCGCAAGGATCGCGCGCGGTATTTCGGCCCGATTATGGGCAACTCCAAGGAATTGTTGCATTTACTCAGGGACATTTACCCGACCGTAAGTTGCAATTTGAATTTTTCCAAATTGCCGAAAAACGTGCGCCCGTGCCTGAACTATCATTTGGGCAAATGCCCTGCGCCGTGCGTGGGCAAAATCACAAAGGAAGCATACCGTCCGCGCATTACGCAAGCCATATCCTTTTTGAATGGGGAGGATGCGGAAGTGTACCGCGACCTTACGGAACGCATGTATGCCGCAAGCGATGCGGAAGAGTACGAAAAAGCACTTTTGCTAAAACAGCAAATTAATTTAATTCATCGGTTAAGGGAAACCAAAGTCGTCAATTTAAACAAGTTGGTGGATTTGGACGTGTTCGGCATCGTTTCCAACGGAAACAACGCCGTCGTCAACGTGCAGTTAATCCGAAAAGGGCGTGTCGTTGTCAGCGAAAATCATGCGGTTACGGATGCCGGCTTGGACGAGGAGCAAACGCTCACTAGTTTTTTAAACCAGTATTACGCGGAGGACAGCCTCCCCGCGCCGGAAATTTTAACGAATTTGCCGTTGGAAAGTGCGGATTCGTTTGCGGAATTTTTAAAGGAAAAAGTTTCGCGTTCCGTTGCCGTCCGTTGTCCGCAAAAAGGGGTAAAACGCAAACTGACCGAAATGTCCGAAAAAAATGCAAAGGACTACTTAATCAAAAGCGAGGACAAGTTAATTCGGGAGCAAAACTTGACGGTCGGCGCGGTGGAGCAGTTGAAGGAAATTTTGCAGTTAAAAAAGTTGCCGCTCCGCGTGGAATGTTTCGACATTTCCAACATTTCCGGTGTGGATAAGGTTGCGTCAATGGTGGTGTTCGAAAACGGCAAAAAAGCAACGTCGCAGTACCGCCGATTTAAAATCCGCACGGTGGAAGGCGCAAACGATTTCGAATGCATGAAGGAAGTGCTAACGCGTCGGTTTTTAAAGTGGGAGGATGCGTCCTTCGGGGCCAAGCCGGATTTAATCGTGGTGGACGGCGGCTTAGGGCAGTTGAAATATGCCGTCGAGGCGCGCGAGGCAACGCACACGGACGTTCCTCTCATTTCCCTTGCCGAACGGGAGGAACTGATTTACACCACGCAAAGCAATCAGCCGATTCGGCTGCCGAAAACAAGTTTTGCGCTCAACATGCTTATTAATTTAAGGGACGAAGCGCACCGATTCGCCATTACGTATTTTCGAAATTTGCATTCGAAAAACGCATTAAAATCCGAATTGGAAAACATCCCCGGTATTGGGGAAAAACGGCTGAAACTGTTGCGAAAAAAATTCGGTACTATGGAAAACATCGAAAAAGCAACGGTGCAGGAATTGACCGAAGCAAAACTACCCGTAGCGGTTGCGGAAAGCATTTATCGCATGTATCACACGGAGGAACAAGGGGAATCGAAGGATGAAATATAAATTTGTAGCGGCGGATTTTGACGACACGCTGTTAAGGAGCGACTACACGTTAAGCGAACGGACGCTAAACACCATTCGCAAATACGTGCAAAAAGGCGGTGTTTTTACGGTGGCAACGGGGCGTATGTACACGTCGATTGCACGCTATCTCAACGTGTTGGACGTTTCCGCACCCATTATTTGCTATCAGGGCGGCTTAATTGCGGATCAAAAAACAGGGGAAATCCTGCGAAAATCCGTGATGTCCAACGACCTTGCGCTTCGGCTACTGCACGAATTGGAAGGCCGCGGCATGTACATACAAATGTACTACGACGACGTTTTGTACGTAAAACAAAAAACGGCGTACACTTTGAAGTACGAACGCACCAATCGCATTCAGGCGGTGGAAACCAACGAGCCGTTAAGCGAGTTTGCGCGGCGCAACCAAGTCGAGCCGACAAAATTGTTGGTAATTGAGGATCCCGTTGCCTTAAAACGCATTTCCGACGAAGTGCGTGCGGCGTTTGCAACGGAAGTGCTGGTGAATTTAACAAAGCCGTATTTTATGGAAATTGCCAGCAACCGAGCCTCCAAAGCAACGGCAATTCAATTTTTGCTGGATCGGTACGGGTTTACCAAGGAGGAATGCATCGCCGTCGGCGACAGTATGAACGACGTGTCGATGATCGAATTTGCCGGTTTGGGCGTCGCCATGGGCAATGCGTTCGACGAAGTGAAAAAAATCGCAAATTACGTAACGCTTACCAACGATGAGGACGGCGTTGCGGAAGTCATTGAAAAGTTTTGTTTGGAGGAGTCAAATGAGTGATTCGTTGGAAAGAACGGAAAAAGTAAGTGTGGAAACGTTTGCAAAAAAATTGCAGTTGGAAATCATTTACGACAGCGGCAAGGAAATTTGCCTCACTACGGATAACGTCAGCCGCCCGGGGCTTCTACTCAGCGGCTACTACGATTATTTCGGCAACGAGCGTGTGCAAGTCATCGGGCAAACGGAGTACTCCTACCTCAACACGCTTGACACGCCGATTCGCGAACAGCGTTTCGATCGCCTTTGTGCGGGGAACATTCCTTGTTTAATTTTTACAAGGGACTTAAAAATCGAGCCGTACGTTGCAAAACACGCCAAAAAGTACGGCGTTCCCGTTTTTTTATCTAAATGGAACACCACCACGTTGGTTTCCCGCCTCAACAGTTTTTTGGCGGATTTACTTGCCCCGCAAACGCAACTGCACGCCGTGTTAATGGATATTTACGGCGTCGGGGTACTAATCAAGGGGGATAGCGGCATCGGCAAAAGCGAAACGGCGTTGGAGTTGGTCAAACGCGGACATCGACTGGTGTCCGACGACGTTGTTTTGTTAAAAAAGGTCAACGAGGATATCATCGGCACTTCGCCGGAAGTGATTCGTCACTTTATGGAAGTGCGCGGCATCGGCATCATCGACATCCGCAGTTTGTACGGCGCAAGTGCGCTCCAGCTCGACATGCGTGTGGAATTAATCGTGGATTTGGAAAAGTGGGACACTTCCAAACAGTACGAGCGCGTGGGGGATAAGGAAACGTTCGAAACGATTCTCGGGGTGCCGATTTCCCGCTACGTCATTCCGGTAACGCCGGGGCGGAACATGGGCATTATTCTCGAAACGGCAGCCGCGGCGCAACGATTGCGGAATTTGGGCTACAACGCCGGTGCGGAGTTGGAAAAAAGGCTGACAAAACGCAGAAATTAACAAAAATTCAAAAAATTCAAGGGGAAAGAAGTTGACAAAGCGGCAAAACTCCTTTACACTGAGCCTATGTTAAAAAATAAAGTTCTGACGATTTCCATTAGCACGATTACGACAACGACGACGACGATGACGCGTACGCCGTATCTTTTAGTGCTTTGAAACAAGTGAAGTTTTGAAATCGAACGATACTTCCTGTGTAAAAGCACAGGAAGTTTTTTTATGCAAAATTCAAGTCGGGAGGAATTATGAAAAACGAAAAGAAAATTCGGATCGCGTTGTTAGGGGTGGGCACCGTCGGCTCGGCGCTTGTCAAACTCCTTCGGGAAAACGCGGATTATCTGAAGGAAAAACGCGGAGCGGAAGTGGAAATCCGAAAGGTTTTGGATCGTAATCCGGAAAAATTGGCGAAAGTCGGGTTGTCGGAATCGTTGTTTACCAACGACATCGACGAAATTTTGGCGGACGACAGCATCGACACCGTGGTGGAACTCCTCGGTCGCATCGAGCCGGCGCACGTTTACTTGCAAAAAGCCCTGAAAGCGGGCAAAAACGTGGTAACGGCAAACAAGGATTTGTTGTGTTTGTATGGCGAGGAGCTGGAAAAACTTGCGGCGGAACATAACGTAAAACTGTTGTACGAAGCAAGTTGCCTCGGTACGATTCCGGTCATCAACACGTTAAACAACTGTTTTTACGGCGATCGCATTTCCGAACTCGTCGGCATTTGCAACGGCACGTCCAATTACATTTTAACCAAAATGACGGAGGAAAATTTAGGGTTCGACGAAGCGTTGAAGCAAGCGCAGGCAGCAGGTTATGCGGAAAGCGACCCGACGAACGACATCGAAGGAATCGACTGCGTTTACAAACTTTGCATTTTGGCACGCTTGGCTTACGGCGCAAAAGTGGAGTTCGGCGACGTTGCACGCACGGGCATTCGCGAAATCACCGCGAAGGACATTTCTTCCGCAAAACGGTTCGATTTCGTCATCAAATTGCTTTCGTCCTGCCGCTTAAACAACGGCAAGTTGGAATTGCGCGTGAATCCGGTGTTGGTGCCGAAGGAACACATTCTTTCCAAAATCAACAATTCCCTAAACGCCATTGTCATTCGCGGGGATCGTTGCGGCAGTGTTACGTTAACGGGCGCGGGTGCCGGCGGGGATCCGACGGCGAGCGCGGTAGCCAACGACATTTTGCACGTTGCCGACGGCGAGCCTGCGTTGCAACTGCATTTGAAACAACTCCCGTTTGAAAAGGATTACGAATTAAGTTACTACGTCCGCATGACGGTAAAGGACGAAGCCGGCGTGTTAAGCAGCGTGGCGCAATGCTTTGCAAAGCACGGCATTTCGCTTGCCTTGGTGGATCAGCAGGCAGCCTCGGACAAGGATTGCAAAAAAATCGTACTGATTACTCACCCGACGAAGGTCAGCGCGATGGAGGAAACGCTACGTAGTTTGCACGAATCGAAAAACTTCGTGCGCGTCAACGCGGTAATGGAAGTGTTGCAACCATGAAGTACTTGAGCACCCGTGGCGGCGAAACCGCAACCGCATCGCAGGCAATTCGGAAAGGGCTTGCGGCGGACGGGGGATTGTTTGTCCCTTCCGAGTTTCCGGATTGGTCGCAAGGTTTGCGCGAGCTGGAAGCATTCACCTATCCCGAACTTTGTTTTCAAATTTTACGCGCGTTTTTTCCGGAATTCGGCGGCGACGCACTGTTGTTCCGTGAAATCGAGGAGGCGTACCGCGGTTTCGAAACGGATCCGCCGCTTCGCTTGTTTTCGGCGGGAAAGGTCGGTTATTTGGAACTTTATCACGGCAAAACCTGTGCGTTTAAGGATTTTGCTTTAAGCATTTTGCCTTCCCTCATTCGTGCCGCAAAACGGGTGGACGGCATTTCGACGGAAACGCGCATCCTCACGGCGACGTCGGGCGACACGGGTAAGGCGGCATTAAGTGCATTCGGCGGTCAAAACGGCTTCCGCATTGCGGTCATGTACCCCGAACACGGCACCAGCGAAACGCAGGAACTGCAAATGTTAACGGATTTGTCCGAAAATGCGTTTTTGGGTGCGGTCGCCGGCAATTTCGACGATGCGCAACGCGTCGTAAAGGAAATCATGCGCGAACACGACGGTGCGTTTTCCAGCGCAAACTCCGTCAACATCGGCCGCCTGATTCCGCAAATCGCTTACTATTTTTACGGTTACTTCCTTTTGCGCAAGCAGGGGATGTTAAAGGAAAACGAGTCCTTCGACGTCAGCGTCCCTACGGGGAACTTCGGCGATATTTTAGCGGGGTATTACGCAAAAAAAATGGGGCTGCCAATCGACAAACTGATTTGCGCTTCCAACCGCAACCGCGTGTTGACGGACTGCATCGAAACGGGCGAATACGACGTGCGGCGGGAATTTTACGTAACCAACTCCCCGTCCATGGATATTTTGGTTTCCAGCAATTTCGAGCGGTTGCTGTACGCTTGCGGCGTCCCCGAAACGGAAATTGCGGAAAAAATGAGCGCATTGCAAAAGGACGGGCATTATCGGTTTTGCCCTCCGCAGGATTTCCTTGCTTACTGCTGTTCGGAGGAACGCACGCGGGAGGAAATCGGCAAGGTGTTTGAAACGTACGGGTACGTTATCGACACGCACACGGCGGTTGCGTCGCGCGCGGCGGAAGTGTCGGATAAAACGTGCTTGGTGTTAAGTACGGCATCGGCATTCAAATTCGCACCGGAAGTACTTAAAAGCATCGGAAAACCGTCCTTTGGCGACGCAACCGAGGCATTGGCACAGGCAACGGGGTTGGAAATTCCCGCACCGTTAAAAAATTTAAAACAAAAACCAAAACGGGATCCCGTTCGCGGCACCCCCGAGGAATTAAAAAAATATTTGTTGGAGTTTTTTGAATTATGATGAAATTTACGATTACGGTTTCGGCATCCAGCGCAAACATCGGCCCGGGGTTCGACTGCACGGGTATGGCACTCAGTCGCTACAATCGCTTTACGTTCGAGGAGCAGGAAAAAGCGGAATTCGTCGGCTTCGACGAGGAATTTAGCAACGAAAACAACTTGGTGTACAAGGGTTATCAATGGGCATTGGACTTTTTAAAGGCGCCGCAAACCAAAAATTGGAAAATTTCCTATTCGGGCGAAGTTCCGGTAGGCAAAGGGTTCGGCAGTAGTTCCACCTGCATCGTGGCAGGCGTTTGTGCGGCGTTCGAAGCGGCAGGGAAGGAATGGAACAAGGCGGATCTCGCGCGCATCGCATCCTTGTTCGAAGGGCATCCGGACAACGTTTGTCCGGCAGTGTTCGGCGGGTTTGCAGGCGCATTAATCGAGGGGGACGAAATTTACGTTTCGCATTTTCCGATTCACGAAAAATTGCAGTTTACGGCACTGATTCCGAACTTCCGCCTTTCTACGCAAAAAGCACGGGAAGCTATTCCGAAAACGCAAACGTTGTGTAACGCACAACGGAACCTTGCACGGGTGTTGTTTTTGCCTGAAGCATTCCGCACCGGCGATCCGGCATTACTTCAGGCCGCAACCAAGGATTGTTTGCACCAGCCGTACCGCGCGGTACTCATCGAGGGTTACGAGGAAGCCCGCAACGCTGCTTTAAAAAGCGGTGCGTTGGCGGTGTTTTTAAGCGGAGCGGGCCCGATTTTACTTGCCGTTTCCGACAAGGATTTGTCCGCCGAACTTTCGGCAAAATTGGCAAGCGTCCCCGGCGGATGGCATGCGGAAAAAATTGAAGTGGATCGCGAAGGCATTCGCCTCGAGGGTTGTCGGTTTTACCGCGAAAGGAAGGAAAACGCGTAGGGCGAGCCTTTTGTCGTGTAATCCGTTTCGACCGAAAGGGAAAACCCCTTGTGCGATTCGGTGTATCAAAAAAAGACGCACGAAAATCGTGCGATTCGATAAAAGCCAAAAAAGGGTAAGCACGAAAATCGTGTCATTCGGTAAAAGCCACGGAAACGTCCGCGGCTTTTTTCAACAAAAAAAAGAGTTCGAAGTAACGAACTCTTTTTTCTTTTCGGGTGGTAATTTTTCGTTTCCTTTCCACAAAAGGGGAAACGAATTAAAACACGTTACGAACGCGCAAAATTCCTTCGCCTTGCACCGAAGCCGCATCAATCGGCGCATCGGTGTCCACAATCGTGTAGGTAATTCCGTTTCGCGTTGCGGAAACTCCTTGGTAAGGAAGCGTCGTGCCTTCCAGCGACAAAATCGTCAACCGATGTGCTTTTGCGCATTCCGCCGACAAATTCGGCAGGTTGACGGAATTGCGGATGTTTCCTTTTTCCAAGTAGTCCTTCATTTGTTGTGCTGCCATCACGGCGCAGTTATCTTCCGCTTCCGCCGTGGATGCCCCAAGGTGCGGCACCGCCACAACGCCTTTTACGCCAAGGACTTCCGCATTCGGGAAGTCGGTAACGTATTTGCGGATTTTGCCGGAACTCAAACCTTCCTTCAACGCCACGTTGCAAACGAGTTCGCCGCGCGCCGCGTTGATGATGATGACGCCGTTTTTCATTTGTGCCATTGCGTCCGAATCGATCATGTATTTGGTGGTGTCCGTCAACGGCATGTGCAGGGAAATGAAGTCCGCGTCCGCATAAGCGGATGCAACGGAATCTACCCGCGTCACAAACGGAATTTCGGCCGCTGCTTCGGCGGAAAGGAAAGGATCGTAGCCGACCACGTTCATTCCGAGTGCGTTTGCGGAAATCGCCACTTTTCTGCCGATGGCACCCAAGCCGAGGATTGCCAGCGTTTTGCCCTGAATTTCCGTTCCGGCAAAGGCGGATTTTCCTTTTTCCACTTGTTTTGCCACGTCGTCGCCCGTTAAGGATTCCGCCCAGTGGATTCCTTCGGAAACGTTACGTGCCGCCAACAGCATGTCGCACAGCACAAGTTCCTTCACGGCGTTGGCGTTTGCGCCCGGCGTGTTAAACACGCAAATTCCTTTTTTTGCGTAATCGGCATGCGGAATGTTGTTGACGCCTGCGCCTGCGCGTGCAACGGCAAGGAGCGTCGACGGCACTGCATAGTCCGCCATATTGAAACTTCTGACAAGGATCCCTACCGGGGATTCGCTTTCCGAAACGAGCGTGTAACCTTTCAAAACTTCGCCTGCAAGCGGCGAAATGGAGTTCAGTTTCAAAATATCCATAGTCGTTCCTCGCTTATTTGTGTTCGGTTTCGAACTTTTTCATAAAGTCGACGAGTTTTTGCACGCCTTCGATCGGCATTGCGTTGTAAATGCTTGCACGCATTCCGCCGACAAGTTTGTGTCCTTTAATTGAAACAAGCCCGTTTTGTTCCGCTTCTTTCACAAACGCCGCATCCAATTCCGCCGAAGGGGAAACGAACGGCACGTTCATAATGGAGCGATCTTCCTTCACTACGTTGTTGGTGTAGAAGGAGGAGTTGTCGATAAAGTCGTACAGTAACGCTGCTTTTTCGTGGTTAATTTTGCTGATTGCTTTCAGTCCGCCGATTTTTTTGAGGTAGCGCAAGTTCAGCATCATCATGTAAATCGACCAGCATGGCGGCGTGTTGTAAAGGCTGCCTGCGTTTGCTTGCGTTGCGTATTTCAGCATCGTCGGGCAAATCGACATTTCGTTTCCGAGCAAATCTTTCCGCACGATCACGAGCGTTACGCCTGCCGGAGCAAGATTTTTTTGCGCGCCTGCGTAAATCAGGCCGTATTTGGAAACGTCCGTCGGTTCGGACATAATGCAGGAACTCAAGTCGGAAACAATCGGCAAATCGGTATCCGGCAACTGCCAGTATTTCGTTCCGAAAATCGTGTTGTTTTCCGTGATGTGCAAGTAATCGGAATCCGCGCGGAATTCGCTTTTCTTTGGCTTCGGAATGTAGGTAAATTTATCTGCTTCCGAGGACGCTACGAGATGAATATCTCCGTACTTCAATGCTTCTTTGTAAGCCTTTTTGGAAAAGTTGCCCGTAACGATGTAATCTGCTTTGCCGGTTTTCAGTAAGTTGAGCGGCACCGCTTCGAATTGCGTCGACGCCCCTCCCTGAACGAGCAAAATGTCGTATTCTTCCGGAACGTCCATCAGTTCGCGAACGAGTGCGAGGCATTCCTGATGAATGGCATCGTAGTATTTGCTCCTGTGGGACATTTCCATCACGCTCATTCCGGAGCCGTTGTAATCCTCAATATTTTTTCCTGCTTCCAGCACTACTTCCAAAGGTAGCATGGAAGGGCCTGCGGAAAAGTTGTAAACTCTCATAGTTTCCCTCCTGTGTTTTTTAAAGAATTATATAATTTTCGTGCGGGTTTGTAAAGCCTTTGTTTCGGGTTCGCAGGGTTTTCGCACTTTTCTTACAAAGGAGCGAATCGAAACAAAGGCAAAATTCCGAAATTCGAAACCATCGTCGGGCGAGTGATAAAAACTTTCAACACAATCGTCGAAAGGTTCGAAAACGGAAAGTTTTCGGTAAAAGGGGGATTCTTTTCAAACGAAAAGTCCGTTTTTCAGTGCAACGTACCTACGTTTCCAAACGTTTTCGGCGTTCGGTGGTGTGTTTTGGTTTAACGCTGCGCCAAAAATTCCTTCAATGCTTTTGCCAACTGATCGGGGCAGGACGTTCCTTTGCCGGAGCAGTCGATTCCTTCCAATTTTTGAATCACTTCCTCTACCGGTAGCCCTTCCGTCAGCGACGCAATTCCTTTCAAATTGCCGTCGCATCCGCCGAGGAAACGGACGTTTTTCAGCTTGCCGTCCTCCACGTCGTACTCGATAATGCGGGAACACGTCCCGCGCGTGCGATATTTCATAAGTTTTCTCCTTCGGCGTTCCGTTTTGTGCGCCCCTTTGCCCCTTTGCGGTTTTTCATCGGGCGAAAAAGGGAAAGCCTTTTCGTGTAGTACGCTTTCCATTTTACCACAGCCGCGCCTTTTTTGCTTACTTTCGGCGCGAATATTTTCCGTTGCGGCAGTTTTTCAAAAAAAAGTACGCCGTGTAAAAAAAAGCGTTGCCGACAGGCAAACGCTTTTTATGGAGGAAACATTTTTCGAGGGTGGAAAAACGTTTTTTCGGATGAAAGAACGGTTTTTCAAAACAAACGCTTTGACGAGGCTTACGGTTTTTTGGCTCTCTTTCTTTAAAAGGGTGTTTTACCTCCGAGTTTTTGTCTCCTTGAAAAAGGGTGTTTTACCGCCGAGCGGTTCCGAGTTTTTGAAAGGAAAAATCAAGTTTTACACGAAAGAGCCAATTCCAAAAGTTTGCCGCTCCGATTCGCTTTTTGCAGCGTCGCTTGACTCACCACGCCGTTTTTACGGATGATGATTTCGTTTTGCCGATCCAAAACAGTGCGGTGGCAGGTTTTTCCGATTAAAAAGCGGTAGTCTCCCGTGATTTTTCGCGGAAGCGGTTCGGGGTGCTTTGGTTTTTTCGCGCGGGGTTCCCTGACAAGAAGCACGCGGTCGGCAACGCGGTAAATTTTTTGCGGACGAAATTGCGTGCCGTTTTCCGTTTGGTAGTAAGCGATGGTTTGCCGACGGAAACAGCAAAAATCCCGAACAAAGCCGAGGTCCTTCCCGTCGGTCGTAAAGGCACGGTAGCCCAAAGGGGCGGGCGTACCTTCGTTTTGCGAAAAAACCTCGTCGATGGAACGTATCACAACGGCATCGTTGTTTCGCCGCAACACCGACGCAAGCGGAATCGTTTGATTGCAGTCGGTCAAAAGCCCTTGGATGCCTTTCCTGTCCGGTTGCAACGTAAAATTGACGACCACTCCCACGGATGCGCCCGTGTTCAGGCAAAGGCATGGTTTTTTGAGATATTCCGCGGCAAAAAAGGGCATGACAAAACCTCCTTCGGCGTTGAAAAACGTTGATTATATTTTATCTGCGGGAAAAGAAAAAGATATTGCATTTTTTGTCGAATAATGCTAAAATAAGCCATAAAATATCTTCGGAGGAAAGGTGTATGGGATTTTTTAAGAGCCAGATGTGGAAGGTTATCGAATGGAAAGATGCGTCTTCCGACACGCTGGTTTACCGTTTCCCGATGAACGGGAAGGATATTATGACAGGATCTTCGTTGACCGTGCGTGAGTCGCAGGCAGCGATTTTCGTACACGAAGGAAAAATTGCGGACGTATTCGGCCCGGGACGCCACAAGCTGGAAACGCGAAACCTTCCGTTTTTGACGGCAATGGGCAAAGTGTTTTATCAAGGGGAATCCCGCTTTAAGGCGGAAGTTTACTTTGTAAACACGAAGCAATTTGTCAATCAAAAGTGGGGGACGAAAGCCCCGATCACAATGCGCGACCGCGATTTCGGCATGGTGCGCATTCGCGGGTTCGGCGTGTACGGGTTCCGCGTAGGGGATCCGAAAGCGTTCATGCAAAACCTGTTCGGCACGAACTCGTCGTTTACGGTGGACAACATCAACGACCACTTAAAAAGCGTTTTAATTTCGGGCATGACGGACACGATTGCGGAGTCGAAAGTATCCGCACTCGACTTAAGCAGCAATTTGCAGGAATTTAACGATTTATGCCTCACCACAATTCAGCCGAAATTTTCGGAATTGGGGTTGGAACTGACGAATTTCACCATTGAAAGCATCACGTTCCCTGAGGAAATCGAAAAAGCATTGAACGAACGTATCAGCCTCGGCATCCTTGGGGACAAAATGGGTACGTACGCGCAAAAAAAAGCGGCGGACGCATTGGGCGACGCGGCAAAAAATCAAGGCACGCTCGGCGGATTTGTCGGGGTAGGCATGGCGCAAAACTTCGGCGGTGCGTTTGGCAACACCTTCCAAAATTTGGCGCAAGCGCAGGATGCCCCGAAGGAAACAAAACCGAAAGGCAAATTCTGCTCGGCTTGCGGCGCGCAAATTGCGGCAACGGCAAAATTCTGTCCGGAATGCGGACAAAAGCAGGACGGCAACGTTTGCCCGAAATGCGGTGCGGAAGTGAAAGAGGGCGCAAAATTCTGTCCGGAATGCGGCGAAAAACTGAACTGAGGCAAAAATGGATCCGAAAATTAAAAGCGACAGCGAAATTTTAAACACCGGCGAAGTCGGCATTTCAAAAAGTAATTCTTTCGTCTGTCCTTCCTGCGGCGGCATGCTGAAATTCGATGCCGAAACGCAAAAACTAAAATGCGAGCATTGCGATTGCACGGTGGACGTGGTAATGTCCTCCGACGTGACGGAGCGCGATTTTGAGGAACTCACGCGGGATCACGAGTGGCAAACGGACGTAAAAATCATTCGCTGCGAGCATTGCGGTGCGGAAATGGTGCTACGCAAAAACGAAATCGCAACAAAATGCGTGTTTTGCGGTGCGCCGAACATTGTGGACGAAAGCGAGTTCCACGGCGTCAAGCCCGACAGCATGATTCCCTTTCAATTCACGCAGGCGGAAGCCGTTACCAGATGCCTGAATTGGCTGAAAAAGCGGGTGTATGCCCCGCGAAAATTCAAAAAAACGATGGATATCGAAACCGTCAAAGGTGCGTATTATCCGATTTGGACGTTCGACAGCACCATGGAAACGCACTATTCGGGGCGGCTTGGGAAGTACTACTACGTCACGGTGCGCAAAAACGGCCGCACTTATCAGGAACGGCGGATTCGCTGGTTTCAGGTAAGCGGCACGGATCAACAAGTGTTCGACGACGTTTTGGTCAGCGGCAGTAAGCGCATTACCAACACGGAATTGCAAAAACTCGGCTCCTTCGATCAGCGTGCGTACGTAAAGTACGACGACAAAATCCTTGCGGGGAATTTTGCCATTCACTACGATGTGGATCCGTTTACGGCGTTTCGGGAGGCGGAAGCACGGATGCAAGCCTTCATTCGCAACAAAATCGTGCAGTCCTACGGGGCGGACGTGGTCGGCAATTTATCAATGGATATGCGCCATTTGGGCAAATCCTTTAAGTATTTAATGCTTCCGATTTACATTTGCACCGAGCGGTACAAACAAAAAGTGTATCGGCAGTACATCAACGGATTGATCGGCAAAATTTCCGGAAAAACGCCGCTTTCGTGGCTGAAAATTTTGTTGACAGTTTTAGGCGGAGGGGCTATCATTGCATTAATTGCGTGGTTGTCAACCGTAGCATAATCCGCGGCAATGCGGACAAAGGAGGATGTTATGATTACAGGCGATATGTTGATTTCCGAAGTTTTGGAAATGAATCCGAACACGGCAGGCGTGTTTTTGGGGTTCGGCATGGGTTGCGTGGGCTGCATGGCGGCACGTGGCGAATCGGTGGAACAAGCCGCTGCCGTACACGGCGTTGACGTGGACGAACTTTTGGAAAAATTGAATTTGATTTGCGAAAAGTAAATCATTTTAAATTTTGAGCGAAAACAACCCGCCGCACGTTTGCGGTCGGGTTGTTTTTTTAGTTGTGGTAAAGTCGTGCTTTTCGGTGAGACTTTTGTTTTTTTAGTTGTGGTAAAGTCGTGCTTTTGTAGTACGGCTTTTTTGTGCCGCTTAACGTTGTTGTAAAGTTACGTGTTTCGGAAAATGTTTTTCGGCAGGCTTTTTTGCGGTCGTTTCCCATCCATCGCACGTTTCGGCGCATTCTTTTTGAGTGGCACTTTATGTTTGGACTGCGGCTTTTCGGCACGGCTTTTGTTTTTTAGTTGGTTTAAAGTCGCGGCTTTTTTCGGTGCGGCGATTCCTGCGGTCGGCAACGGAATGCGTATTTGCGGCGGAGTCGGTTACGTAAGGCGTTACGGGGAACGACGCCTGCGAAAATCTTTCGGAAAAATGTCGGCGATGGAAGCCCTTTGCGGTAAATGTCGGTTACGGAAACTTTTACCGTCGGCACGAAAACGGGCAACGCCTGCGAAAATGAAAATTAGGCGAAAATTCCTATTCCAAAAAACAAAATCGTTGACAATTTTTAAAAAATTCTTAAAATAGTTAGCAACCTAACAATTTTGGAGGGGAGCATGCAAAACGAGCAAATCGGATTTGTCGTAAAATCCTTAAACAATTTAATTCAGCGGCAGGTGGAAAGCGGCGGCGAGGAAATTCGGGACTTAACAATGATGCAGCGGTGGATTATTCGCTATTTGGCGGAGCGGCAGGGCAAGGACGTTTATCAAAAGGACATCGAGCGGGCTTTTACCATTCGGCGTTCCACGGCAACGGGGATTTTGAAGTTGATGGAAAAAAAGGGGTGGATTTTGCGGGAAGCCGCGGAAGGGGATCAGCGTTGCAAAAAAATCACGCTAACCCCAAAAGCCGTCCACATCAACAGCGTGATTTGGCAAAACATTTTAAACACGGAGGCTCGCTTGAGCGGTTGTTTGACGGCGGAGGAAAAACGAACGTTTTTGGC
>CAKPPA010000010.1 GCA_934177025.1 uncultured Clostridia bacterium | reverse complement strand
CTCGTAGGCCTTTTGAAACATTTCCTTGGAAGTTACTAACGGCATGACATTCCTCCTGTGCCTTACGGCAAAACGATATTGTTAAAATTTATGCAATACGTCAAAAACTTGTAAGATATTGTCAAAAGTTTTGCCGTGTTGTATAATATCATTGTTATTTTATCACACGTAACCGGCGGTGTAAAGGCAGCGTTCGGAAAAAAACAATTTTTGGGGAAAGTGGAGGAAATTGTAATGGCGAAAACTACTGTGAAAGTAGGTATCAACGGGTTTGGCCGTATCGGGCGGCTGGTTTTGCGTGCGGCAACGCAGCGCGATGATTTGGAAGTAGTGGCAATCAACGATCCGGCATTTACGGATATGGAGTATTTGTGCTACACCTTCCGTTACGACACCATGCACGGTCGTTTCAACGGGGAAATTGTTCCTTGCGAAGGCGGCGTGATGCTGAACGACAAAAAAATTCGCGTATTTCAGGAAATGGAGCCGAAAAACATCCCTTGGGGGGAAGTCGGCGCGGACTACATTGCCGAATCCAGCGGATTTTTCACAACGGTGGAAAAGGCGTCGCAGCACTTGCAGGGCGGCGCAAAAAAAGTGGTTATCACCGCTCCGAGCAGTGACGCTCCGATGTTCGTCATGGGCGTAAACGAAAACACTTACCGCAAGGATATGCAGGTAATTTCCAACGCAAGCTGCACCACGAACTGCTTGGCTCCGTTGGCAAAAGTGTTAAACGACCGTTTCGGCATTGTGGACGGTTTAATGACGACGGTGCATTCCACCAC
Organism: uncultured Clostridia bacterium; assembly: GCA_934177025.1. GTDB lineage: Bacteria > Bacillota > Clostridia > Christensenellales > CAG-314 > CAKPPA01. Next base: position 14,684 of record CAKPPA010000010.1, on the reverse strand, counting down.
GGCAACGCAAAAAACGGTGGACGGCCCTTCCAAAAAGGATTGGCGCGGCGGCAGGGCGGCAAGCGGCAACATTATTCCGTCGTCCACGGGCGCGGCAAAAGCGGTTGGCAAAGTCATTCCGGAACTTGCCGGCAAACTGACGGGGATGTCCTTCCGTGTTCCTACGTTGGACGTATCCGTTGTGGACTTAACGTGCAACCTCAAAACGCCGACCACGTACGACGAAATCAAGCACGCAATGAAGGAAGCAAGCGAAAACGAATTGAAAGGCATTTTGGGCTACACCGAGGATGCCGTTGTCAGTTCCGACTTTTTGGGCGACAAACGCACGAGCATTTTCGATGCGGGCGCAGGCATTATGTTAACGCCGACCTTTGTCAAAGTGGTTTCGTGGTACGACAACGAAACGGGCTACAGCAACAAAGTGTTGGATTTAATCGCTCATGCGGCGCAAGTGGATTCCTTGTAATGCATCGAAGCCCTTTCGGGAAAAATTTAAAAACCGATGTTACGGACGGCAATTTGCCGTCCGTTTTTTTGTGTTTTTACGTAGGGGTTAAAAATTTACCCGAAAGTTATTTTTAGGCTTTTTCGGCATACGCTATAGGGAGGTGTAGTATGGCAAAACACAGTTTAAGCGTGGAGGATTGCAAAAAAGTACGAATTTCCGGCGTAAAAGGGGTCGAAAGTTTGAGCGAAAAGGAAGCCGAAATTTTACTCGACGAATTGAAATTAATTTTGCGCGGCGAAAAACTCAATGCAAGCCAGTTAAACGTGGAGGAAGGCGTGCTGGCGGTGGAGGGCGAGCGCATCGACGCAATTTTGTATCAACCGAAAAACAAAGTAAAATTTCACGTCGGCAAATGGTTTCAATGATAAATTCCGGTCAAGCCGCCGTTTTTTGTGCGTTTGTGCTGTGCGGCGTCGGCGTGGGCGTGGTAGCGTCACCGTTTTTTTGCCGTTCGGCAAGCGGCATGCGACATGCGGTAAGGTCGTGTTTGTTCGTGGTAGCGGCAGGGAGTTTTTGCGCTTGGTTTTTTTATCGCTTTCACGACTTTCGCTTGGAATGGTACTGTTTTTTGGGAATTTTGTGCGGATTTGTTGTCGAACGCAACTTGTGGGGACGGTATATTGACAATTTACTGAAAAAAGCGTATAATCGTTTTGTTCCGAAAGCCGTTGCTTTTCGAACAAGGAGAAACGACAGTGGATCAAAAATTCAAAAAAAACGTACAAATTATCACGGTAGCGGCAGTCGTAGTGATTTTTATTCTGGCGTTGGTGGCGATTACGCTCATCGTACAAAAAGTGCAGTTGGACAACATCAAGGCGGAACTGCAAGCGCAGGAGGCCGCGCTGGATCGTAAAATCGAAAATTTGAACGACGAAATGGACTATCGCCAAACGGTGGAGTACATCGAAAAGTACGCGCGCGAAAAATTAGGGTTAATTAAAGCACACGAAACGCTTTGGCAAAGGAAATAATGCGTTAAGCGTAATTGCATAAAAAAGCAAGGACTCCGTTTTTTACGGAGCCCTTTTTGTTTTTTGGGGGTAGGAAGTTGTAAAAAAAACGGCGTAACGCCGTTTTTTTTGGTTTCGATTGGTTTTTGTACTCGGTACTGTTTTTTTGTACTCGGTACTGTTTTTTTGTATTCGGTGTTTTTTGTACTCGGTACTGTTTTTTGTTTTAGCCTTTTTTGTGCTGTTTCCGTTTTCGGTTGTTTTTGCATTCCGCTATCTTGTAGTACAGTTGCTATGGCGGAATGCTGTCGTTTTTCGGTTTTTTTGCTCCGTGTACCACGCTGCCGGTTTTCGGCGGAGGTGTTTCCCTAAAGTGCCGTTTTCGGCTTAGGCTCGTACTACTTCGTTAAATTTTCGGGGAACAGATATTTTTTACCGATGTAGTACAGCGGCACCCCCAAAACGTAAATAACCAAACTTTGGCTTACCAGTAGGCTCAACGCATTGGTAAGGTAAGCGGCGTCCCCTCCGGCAAAATACCACACAATCGGCAAAATCGCCGCATTCAGTAAAATCGGCGGCAATGCTGCCAAAAGCGGTTTCCGAATGCGGGAGGTCAAAATGCCCGCAAGTAGCGTTACGCAGGAACCGATGAGCATGTCCGCAATTCCGAACGGGGAAATGGTGTTTGCCACAAAGCAACCGATGGTCAGCCCGACGTAGGAGTAGGGCAGTAGTGCAGGCAAAATCGTCAACGCTTCGCCGAACCGCAGTTGCATAACGCCGTAGGACAGCATCGGCAGGAACATCGACAAAGCGGCGTACACGCTCGCGATTAAAGCGTTGTAAACTAACGCTTTCGTCCCGAATTTTTTCATATTTTGTTTTCTCCTTGGTTTTTTTTCGATGGGTTTTCCAAAATACCATCCTACTTACCTTACCACTTTTTTGAATTTTTGTACATTGTTTTTTACCCGTGTAGGATGCGGGAGTAAAAAACCCTCAAAAACCGTAAGCAAGGTTTTTCGGTTAGGCTCCTTTTCCTTTCGCTTTTGCCGCCACGCGGAAACAAACAAAACCGAAAAAAACAAAACCCCGCTTTTTGTCAAAAGCAGGGTTTTTGCACACTTAAGTTAGTTTTTTTTCTTATTTCCCGCAACTTCGCGATCCAAATTGCCTTGTTTGCGGAACAGAAACAAAAACATCCAAATGCCTGCCGCACCCACGACGGTGTACACAATGCGAGCCCCGACGGACATGTCCCCGAACAGCAGCGCAACAAAATCCAAATTAAAAATTCCGATGAGCAGCCAATTCAGTGCGCCGACAATTACCAAAATCAACGACAACACGGATAAAGTATTTTTCATACCGAGCCTCCTTTTTTTGTAGTTGGAGTTAGTATGGTGCGTTGATTCAAAATTATGCGCCGCAGTTACAAGGAGGCATCCTCCAGCACCAATTTATCGAAATCCACCTGTTCCACAAAATCGTCCCGCTTAAAGGACGTGATGTGAAACACGCGAAAATTTTCGTAGTTGCATTTCAGTAAAATCGGCGTGGGGATGTCCCACCCGCCGCAAAGGTCAAGGATCGAACGCTCGAAAGAGGTCGGGTCCAGCGACCGTTCGTCCTCAAAAATTTTGCTTTTTGTCAATTTTTCCCCGCGATAAATTTTCGCCCAAATTCTCATGGTTTGCCTCCGACCGACATTGTACCGAAAATTGTGCGTTTTGTAAAGATTTCCCGATTGAGATTTTTTTACGCCGGTCAACGGAAGAAACTTTTTCGCCCGCCTTTAGCGGAGTTTTTCCTAGGGCAAGGAACGCACGGCTTGCTTTTGATTTTGGTGGGGAGGGGCGAAGGCTTGCTTTAATGAAGTTTTTACGTCGGTAAAATTTTGCGGACGATTTTTTCGCCCGTGCGAAAAAAGGAATTCCCCGCAAGGGTTTTACAGAAAAAGGAAGTTATGTTACAATTTGAAAAAGTAATCGGAGCGTAACATGAAAAAGGAAAAAATTTCGGATGCGGTCATTCGGCGGCTTCCGCGATATTACAGGTTTTTAAAGGAATGCATTGCTCAAGGGAACAAAAAGGTTTCCTCCAACACAATTTCCGAAAAACTGGGAATCACCGCAAGTCAAGTGCGTCAGGATTTTTCCAATTTCGGGGAGTTCGGTCAGCAGGGCTACGGCTACGACGTTTACTATTTGTCGGAACAAATTCAAAACATCCTCGGCTTGGATATGTGCCACAACATTGTGGTCATCGGCGGCGGAAAAATCGGGCAGGCAATCATCAATTATCCGACGTTCGAGCGCGAAGGGTTTAATTTTTTGGCGATTTTCGACAAAAATCCCGACGAAATTCACGTTAAGCACAACGTGGAAGTCCTCGGGATCGACGAGTTGGCTTACTACTGCAAATTCCACAAGGTGGATATCGCAGTCATTTCCACGCCGAAAAGCGTCGCGCAGGAAGTGGCGGATTTGGCGGCGGAGTGCGGCATCGGTGCCATTTGGAACTTTGCTCCCGTTGACATCAAAATTCCGGGCGTTGTGGTGGAAAACATGCACATGAGCGAAAGTTTGTTTTTACTTTCCTACAAAATGAGGCACAAAAAGGATTAACAATGGACGTTGCGGTAGTAAATTGCGAAAATTATCAAATCGAAAACGTGGCGAAAGCCGTTGACGAAATGTTCGACGCCTTGGGCGGCATTCAAAACGTTGTCAAGCCCAATCAAAAAGTGTTTTTAAAGGCGAATCTGGTCAGGGACATGCCGCCGGACAAAGCGGCAACCACGCATCCGGCAGTGATTGCGGCAATTGCCAAAAAACTGCGGGAGGAGTGCGGCGCAACCGTTACGGTGGGCGACAGCTGCGGCGGAGCGTTTACCCGTGCGTACATGACGAACGTGTACCACGGCACGCAAATGGACGTTGCGTGTCAGGCATCGGGTGCAACGCTGAACGACGATTTTACCTATTCCAACGTATCGGTAAACGGCAAAGTCGTGCACAAAACGGACATCATTAACGCATTTTTAAACGCCGATGCGGTCATCAACGTGGCAAAACTCAAAACGCACAGTTTCACGGGCTACAGCGGAGCGGTAAAAAACTTGTTCGGCATCATTCCGGGGCTTGTCAAGGTGGAAATGCACTCCAAGTATCCCGATCTCGAGTCCTTTAGCGATTGCTTAATCGACATCGAGCAGTTTGCAAAAAGCAAAATCGTGCTGCACGTCATCGACGGCGTGGTAGGCATGGAGGGGGAGGGCCCCACCAACGGCAAACCGAAAAAAATCGGCAAACTGTTGGCAGGCAAAAACCCGTACTGGACGGACATTGCGGCGGTTTCCTTGTTTGCAAATCCTTTCGAAATGCCGTTGTTAAAGCGTGCCGAACAGCGCGGCATTGTGGAAAAAAACTACAAGGAAGTTTGCGATTTCGATTTCGACGCCTTGGAACAGGAGCGCATTGCCGATTTTAAAAAAATCGACGTGTTGCCGAACTTTTTCATTAACGGATTACCGCAGTTTTTGCGGCGGTTTTTCCGTAATAATATGACGAAAAAGGCAAAAATCGTCAAAAACAAGTGTCGCGGTTGCGGCAAATGCAAACAGCATTGCCCTGCACAAGCGATTGAAATCAAAAACGGCAAAGCAAAAATTCGGCAAAACGTTTGCATTCGCTGCTACTGCTGTCAGGAATTGTGCCCGTTCGATGCGGTGAAATTTAAAAAACCGATGGTTTACCGCGTGGTGCGTAGTTTTTCCAGCTCCTCATCGCGGTAACGCCGTTGGGAAGCGAACGGAAGTAACTTCGTTGTTGCGGCAGGAAGGGAGCGAAAAAGTTACGCTCCGTTGCGGCAGGGAAAAAGAAAAAAACGGTTTGTTGCGACAAGTGCGAAAAACAGGTTGTCGCAATTAGGACGAAACACGAAAAAACTACGGATGTTTGAATCGGCAAGTTTAAAAAAGTTACGAAAAGGAGTGTAAAACAGCACTCCTTTTTTTTGACGTAACGTGGGTTTTGGGGCGGATTTTCGGCGTTTCCCGCAGTTTTTTGAAAAAAATCGCCGGTTTTATGGCGTTTCGGGAAAAAAGGAAAGGGAAATCACAATTCCGCGTCGGAGAGAGGTTGACTTTTTTCAAAAAAAAAGTTAAAATAACACAATAACCCTAACTTGCAAAAGTCGGGGGCTTTTGTTTGCCGATAGGCTATCGGGAGGAAATAGGATGGACGAAGTCATTTTAACATCTGCCGGCTATAAGGATTTGGAAAACAAGTTGACGGAACTGAAAACGAAACGCCGTCAGGAAGTCAGCGAAAAAATCAAAACGGCGCGGGAATTCGGGGACATCTCCGAAAACGCGGAGTACGATGCCGCAAAGGACGAGCAGGCGGCGGTCGAAGGCGAAATTTTGGAAATCGAAAACAAACTGCGCACCGCAAAAATCATCGACGACGTTGTGGATACGACGGCGGTTAGTTTGGGTTGCACGGTGAAGTTGGAAAATCTGACGGATCACAAAGTGATGTCCTATCAGATTGTCGGCACGACCGAGGCGGATCCGTTCAAAGGCCGCATCAGCAATGAATCGCCGGTAGGCAAAGCGGTGTTGGGACGGAAAAAGGGCGCAACCGTAAAGGTAAACACGCCGAACGGCAAAATTTTGGATATGAAAATTTTGGAAATCAACAGATGAGGTGTTGTTTTGGATAAGGACGTAAAAAATCAAACGGCTCCGGAGGAGGACCTTGCGGAGGTCTTTCGGGTACGCCGCGAAAAACTGAAAACTTTGACGGAAAAGGGGCAAAACCCTTTTGAAATCGTGAAATACGACGTCACCGACCATTCGGATTGCATCCTAGCAAACGCGCAAGCCTACGAAGGCAAAAAAGTCCGCGTTGCAGGGCGCATCCTTTCCCGCCGCATTATGGGAAAAGCATCCTTTTGCCATATTTTGGACGGCGAAGGCAAAATTCAACTGTACGTTGCGCGGGACGTACTCGGTACGGACGAGTATCAGGAATTTAAAAGTTGGGACATCGGGGACATCGTCGGTGCGGAAGGCGAAGTGTTTGTAACGCACACCGGCGAAGTAAGCATTCGTGCGGAAAAAATGACGTTGCTGGCAAAATCCCTGTTGCCGTTGCCGGAAAAATTTCACGGCTTAAAGGATCCGGATTTAAGGTATCGCCAACGATACGTGGATCTCATTGTCAATCCGGACGTAAAGCAAACCTTTGTGTTGCGGTCGAAAATCATTTCCGCCGTGCGCGAATTTTTAAACGGCGAAGGCTTTTTGGAAGTGGAAACGCCGATTTTAAACACCATTGCGGGCGGCGCAAGTGCGCGTCCGTTCGTAACGCATCACAACACGCTCGACATCGACATGTACATGCGCATCGCGCCGGAATTGTACTTAAAACGGTTGATTGTCGGCGGGTTTGAAAAAGTTTACGAAATCGGTCGACTGTTCCGCAACGAGGGCATGGACGTAAGGCACAATCCGGAATTTACGACGGTGGAACTGTATCAGGCGTATGCGGATTATCACGACATCATGGCGTTGACGAAAAACATGTTCTGCTTTGTGGCGGATCGCGTGTTGCAAACGCGTCAATTGCCGTACGGCGACATTACGGTGGATTTGGATTCGTGGAAGGAAGTTTCCATGATCGACGCGGTAAAGGAAGTGACGGGGGTGGATTTTTCTGCCATGACGTCCGCCGAAGCCGTGGAAGCCGCACAAAAAATGGGCATTGTGTTGCCGGAGCAAAAGCACACTTGGGGGTACGCTCTGTACGAAGTGTTTGACCAAAAGGTGGAGGAACACTTGGTGCAACCGACCTTTATTTACGACTATCCTGTGGAAGTCAGCCCGCTGGCGAAAAAGAAGGCGTCCGATCCGCGTTTGACGGAACGGTTCGAATTTTTCATTGCCGCGCGCGAAATGGGCAACGCCTTTTCGGAATTGAACGATCCGTTGGATCAAAAGGAAAGGTTTTTGGCACAGGTCAAACAACGCGAAACGGGCGACGACGAAGCGCAAATGATGGACGAGGATTACGTCACCGCATTGGAGTACGGCTTGCCGCCTACGGGCGGACTCGGCGTCGGCATCGACCGCATGGTTATGCTGTTTACCAATCGCCATTCCATTCGCGACGTGCTGTTGTTCCCGACCATGAAGCCAATGAAGGACGAAGTTGCCGCAAACGCGAAAACAGCGGTAGCGAAACCTACTGCCCCTGTAGCGGAGGAAAAAATCGACTTTTCCAAGGTGGAAATCGAACCGTTGTTCTCCGACTTGGTGGATTTCGAAACCTTTTCGAAGTCGGATTTCCGTGCGGTCAAAGTGCTTGCTTGCGAAGCGGTACCGAAATCCAAAAAATTGTTAAAATTTACGTTGGATGACGGCACCGGCACGCATCGCACGATTTTAAGCGGTATTCACGCATTTTACGAGCCGGAAGAACTCGTCGGCAAAACTTGCGTTGCCATTGTCAACCTGCCGCCGCGCCCGATGATGGGCATCGAATCCTGCGGCATGCTGTTAAGTGCCGTGCATCAGGAGGAAGGGGCGGAAAAACTGCACCTTTTGATGGTGGACGACCACATTCCGGCAGGCGCAAAGCTCTATTAATTAGGCCCTGAAAAACGGCGGTGTAGCGTAGGCTCGGGGAAAGGAGTTGCAGCTCGACGGAAAACGTAAGGAAACACCTAGTCGAAAAACGAATGAAAGGTTTCAAACGTTGCCGTAGGTAAGGAAAAAAACAAAAACACGAGATTCCCGTGTTTTTTTTGTTGGTTTTTGAAACAATGCATTGGTTCCGCACGGTTATTTTTTATTGCGGTTTTTGAAACAACACGTTGGTTCCGCACGGTTATTTTTTTGGGAAAAACCCCGTGTTTTGTGCTGTTTTTTTTGTGGTTCGGGGCGAAAACAGGGGAAAATTACCTTTCTTTTTTTTTGGAAAGATTGCTTTTCGACAAATCTGTGGTAAGATGAACGTATGAAAAAGTTTTCACACGACAACGATTTTGCGCAGTGCGGCCCGATTTGCAACATGCTTTCGCAGTACGCCGCCTCCGACAGCGTTCGGTTTCACATGCCGTCGCACAAAGGCACGCTCACCCCGTACGACGTTACGGAGTTGGGCTTTTCCGACAATTTGCAAAACGAACAAGGCGTCATTGCGGAGTCGGAAAAGCAGTTTGCAGCGGCGTTCGGTGCGGATCGGGCGTTTTACAGCGTCAACGGCTCGACTGCGGGGATTTACGCCCTGTTAAAAAGTGCCGAAGGTCGCATTTTAATCGAGCGCAACAGCCACGTTTCCGTGTACCGCGGATTGGAACTGTTGCAAAAAACCGCCGTTGTGGTCAACAACAAATGGCAAAACAATCGGTTTTTGCCCCTTTGTGCGGAACAAGTGCAGGAAGCGGTGGAAGCGCACCCCGAAATCGGCACGGTGCTACTCACCTATCCGGATTACTACGGTTGTTGTTGCGAACTGGAAAAAATTTCGGCGTATTTAAAGCAAAAGGGCATTTTGTTGTTTGTGGATTCGGCGCACGGGGCGCATTTCGGCTTGTCGCCGCTTTTGCCGCAACACGCCGTTCGTCATTGCAATGCCTGCGTGGCTTCGGCGCACAAAACGCTGGGGGCGTTGACGCAAAGTGCGGTGGTGCTTTCCGACCATACGCTTGCGCCGCGCGTGAAGGAAAATTTAAACTTTTTTCTCAGCACGTCGCCGAGTTACCTCCTTATGGCAAGCATCGAAATCGGGTTGCACCGTGTTTTGAAAAAGGATTTTTGGAAAAATTTGCAGGAGGAAATCGAGCGGTTTAAAACTGCGGTTGCGCTAAAAGGATTCCGTTGGATGCCGACGGATGATTTTTCCCGCATTGTGCTGGACGTTGCCGCTTCAGGCTTCGACAGCGAGGAATTGTTTCACTTTTTGGAAAAGCAGGGCATTTATGCCGAGTGTTACGACAAAAACCGCATAGTGTTCATTGCCTCCGTGTTTCACGACGGCGCGGACTTTCAGCGGTTGCGTGCCGCGCTTTGGAAAGCGGCGGACAGTTTGCAAAAAACAAAAACGGCGGAAATCGTGTGGACGCCGGAGCCGTTCGGCGAAGTGCGGCAATGGACGGGCAAAACAAAAATCATTCCGCTTGCCTGTAGCGAAGGCAAAATTTGCGCCGTCAATGCGGGCATTTACCCGCCTGCCGTGCCGGTACTGCAAAAGGGCGAAAAAATAACGCAAGCGAAACTTGACTTTTTGCAAAATTTTTCGGATAATTTATTCGGAATCGAACCGCAGGGAATCGAAGTTTTCGAGGAAGGATTATGAAAGGATTTATCACAATCGAAGGGTGCGAAGGCGTCGGCAAATCGACACAGTTTGAAAAACTGAAAGCCTATTTAAAGGGGCAGAACGTGGTGTTTACCCGCGAACCGGGCGGCACGCGGATTGCGGAGGACATTCGCAACATCATTTTAAAAAAGGACAATGCGGAAATGGACGAAAAAACCGAGTTGTTTTTGTATGCGGCGGCACGCGCGCAACATATCCGCGAAATCATCGCCCCCGCTTTAAAGGAAGGCAAGCGCGTGTTTTGCGACCGCTACGTGGACTCCACCTACGCTTATCAGGGGTACGGGCGTAACCTCGGCTTGGAGTTTGTGGGCGGCGTCAATTGTTATGCCGTGGGCGACTACATGCCGGAGTACACGGTGTTTTTGGATCTTCCGCCGAAGTCGGCGTTTTTGCGCAAGGGCGGTGCCGATCCGAACGATCGGTTGGAACAGCAAAATTTGGCGTTTCACGAGCGCGTGTACGAGGGCTATCGGGAATTGATTCGGCGGGAGCCGGCGCGGTTTTTGGTGGTGGATGCCTCCGGCAGTAAGGAGGAAACCTTCCAAAAAATGATAGCGATTTTGAAAAAAGCGGCGGTGCTGTAGGATGAAGGACGCACGGTTTTTGCCCCTCATCGAGGAAACGAAAGCCTTCCGCGATTTGTGCGAGGAGCGGTCGCGGGGGAAGCAGGCGCACGCCTATTTAATCCTGTGTTCGGACCGTATTTTTTTAAAAGCGTTTTTGCGCGCCGCGGCAGCGGCAACGGTTTGTCCGGACGGCGGCTGTTTTCGTTGCGGCACGTGCGAGCGCGTTTGGAACGGCACGTTTTCCGACGTCATTTCCTACCCAAAGGAACGGGAAAAAATTTTGGTGGAGGACGTTGCCTCCCTCACGGAGGAAGCGTTCGTCCGTCCGATGGAAGGGGATCGCAAAATATTTTTACTCAACGATGCGGACAAAATGAACGCGGCGGCGCAAAACAAATTGTTAAAAACGCTGGAGGAACCTCCGGAACACGTAACCATTTTTTTAGGGGCGGTCAACGAAGCGAACGTCCTTGTCACCGTACGCTCACGTTGTCGCATTTTAACGGTGGAGCGGTTTTGTGAGGAGCGCGTCGTCAGTTATTTGGTGAGCGAAGGCGTTTCGGAGGAACGTGCGGAAATCCTTGCGGCGGGCTGTTTCGGCAACGTCGGCGAGGCGGAAAAAATGGTGGTCGACGAAGTGTACCCTGCGCTGTACGAAACGGTGTTCCGTGTCCTTAGGGAAACGGAAAATTCGCGCGATGCCTTAAAAGCGGTGGCGGAACTTTCCGTGTATCGGGATCGGTTTCGCGAAGTGCTCGACGTCATGACGTCCGCATTCCGCGATGCACTGGTGGTGGAAACTTGCCCCGAATTCGTGTTGTCGAGGCGCAAAAAAAATGATATACTGATGCTTAAGGAAAATTATTCATCGGCTGCGTTACTGTACGCATTGGACCGCATTGCCGACGCTTCCCGCAAGTGGGAGGAGTCCTGCAATTTCAATGCGGTGGCGGATCAGCTGATTTTGGGAATTTTGGAGGGAAAAGCATTATGCCGGAAATCGTAGGCGTAAGATTCAAATCAGTCGGAAAAATTTACTATTTTTCGCCGAACGACATTTCGTTTCGCATCGGCGACGGAGTGATTGTGGAAACCGTGCGCGGCGTGGAGTTTGGTAAAATCGTGTTGGCAAATCGGGAAGTGGAGGAAAAGGAAGTCGTTTCCCCGTTAAAACCCGTCATTCGCAAAGCCACGGAAGCGGATTGGCAGCAGGTCAAAAAAAATGAGGAAAAAAAGCCGAACGCCATTCGCATCGCAAAGGAAAAAATCGAAAAGCACAAACTGCAAATGAAACTCATCGACGCGGAGTTTACGTTCGACAACAGCAAAGTTATTTTTTACTTCACTGCCGACGGCAGGGTGGACTTCCGCGAATTGGTAAAGGACCTTGCGGGTGCGTTCCGCATTCGCATCGAATTGCGCCAAATCGGCATTCGCGACGAAGCAAAAATGTTGGGCGGGTTAGGTCCTTGCGGCAGGGAGTGTTGTTGCAACAGCTACTTGGGCGATTTTCAGCGCGTCAGCATTAAAATGGCAAAAGTGCAGGGACTTTCGCTCAATTCGGGCAAAATCAGCGGGCTGTGCGGCAGGTTGATGTGTTGCTTGCAAAACGAAAACGAGTACTACGCCGAAACGGTAAAACTAATGCCAAAACCAAACAGCGAAATTCAAACGCCGGACGGCAAAGCCACCGTGGTGGAAAACGACTTGTTAAAACGCATGGTAACGGCAAGCGTTGCCACGAAGGACGGCTCCTTCGAACTCAAAAAATATCCGCTTTCGCAAATCAAAATGAAAGCGACGTTGGCGGAAAGCGTGGACACGGAACCGACGGACGAGGAAATCCGTTCGCTGGAGGAAAACGACTAAAACAAAATATCGGATGCGAAAAAAAAGGTGTACAAAAATTTCGCAATATGATATAATTTAAAAAAACAGAAGGAGATACCAGTTATGCCACACAAAATCAGCAGTGATTGTATTTCTTGCGGTTCTTGCCAGAGCGTATGCCCTGTGGACGCAATCAAGGAAGGCGAAAGCCAATTCGTTATTGATGCAGACGCTTGCATCGACTGCGGCGCTTGCGCAGCACAATGCCCGGTAAACGCAATCGAGGGCTAATCGAGGAAAATTTTTTTCCGGAAGACGGTTTTATTTCCGTCTTTTTCTTTTGCCTTTTTTTCGGCAAAAGGGCGAAAAACGCGGGAAATTTTTACTTCCTTTTTCAGAAAGGTTTTTTCGAACGGAAATGTATGGTATAATTTTTTTATGGTAACATTGGCAAAAGGGGAACGGTGGGACGACCTGCAGGTCGGCAACCTTAAAATCATTCAAAACCCGAAAGAGTATCTTTTCACGTCGGATGCCGTGCTGTTGGCGGACTTTGCGCGGGTAAAGCAAGGGCAAACCGTGTGCGAATTCGGTAGCGGCGGCGGCATTATTTCGATTTTAACGGCGTTCAAGCGCAAACCGAAAATGGTGTACGGCATCGAAATTCAGGCGCATTTGGCGGATATGTCGCGCCGCAGTGCGGAGGAAAATCGGCAGGAAAACGTTACGTTCCTTTGCGGCGACGTCAAAAACGCCGCATCGCTTTTGGGGCGCGAACAAATGGATGCCGTCATTTGCAATCCGCCGTACCGCAAAGTGGGTTCGGGGCAAATGCAGGAAAGCGAAACGTTGCAAATTTGCCGCCACGAAGTAAAAATTACGCTGGCGGAAATCATTGCTTCCGCGGCGGATGTGTTAAAATGCAAAGGTGCGTTGTACATGGTGCATCAGGCGGAGCGGTTCGGGGAAATTTGCTACTTCATGAAGCAAGCCAAAATCGAGCCGAAGGAAGTCAAAATCGTTTGTCAAAAGGAAGGGCAAAGCCCGAATTTAGTGCTGGTAAAGGGCGTGAAGGACGGCAATGCGGGGCTCAAATGGTTGCCGCCTTTGGTGGTGTTTCGCCCCGACGGCACCTACACGGATCAAATCAAAAAAATTTACGGAGAGAGTTATGGCGGGTAAAGTTTATTTTGTGGCAACGCCAATCGGCAATTTGGACGATTTCAGTCCCCGCGCGGTGCGCGTGCTTTCGGAAGCGGACGTCCTTTATTGCGAAGATACGCGCCACAGCCGCATTTTAACGCAGCATTACGGCATCACGACGCCGATGAAAAGCTATCACAAATTCAACGAAAAAGCCGTGGCGGAAACGCTGATTGCCGCCGTCAGGGAGGGCAAAAACGTTGCGGTGATTTCGGATGCGGGTACGCCCGCCGTGTCGGACCCGGGATGCGTTTTGGTGCAGCGATTAAAGGCGGAAAAAATTCCTTACACGGTCGTACCGGGTGCGTGCGCCTTTGTCAATGCGTTTGTCCTCAGCGGATTTCAACCGCCCGTTGCGTTTGTGGGCTTTTTGCCGGAAAAAACGGCGGAAAAAAGGAAACTGTTGGAAAAGTGCGGTTCGTGCGCACTTGCCGTTTACGTTTCCCCGCACAACGTCAACGAGGATTTGGCGTTTTTGGAGGAAGCGTTGGGGAATCGCAACGTGGCACTCGTGCGTGAATTGACAAAAGTGTACGAGGAAGTTACGTTCGGTACCCTTGCGGATCGTGTGGAAAACCCGAAAGGGGAGTACGTGCTGGTGGTGGAAGGCAAGGAGGAGGAAAACTCCTTAAACGACTTGTCCGTCCGCGAGCACGTTGAATTTTACGTCAACAGCGGATTAAGCCGTATGGACGCCATGAAGCAAACGGCGAAAGATCGCGGCATTTCCAAAAGCGCGGTGTATAAGGAAATGCTGTAAGGAAAATCCTTTTCGAAACAACAAGCAAAAAACAAGCAAATAACAATCAAAAAACGAATCGAAAGGGCAAAAGTACAAAAGGAACAGCACCGAAACAACCGGAAACCAAAGGAACGAAATCCGACAAAAAACGGAAAGGAAACGAAAGGTGAGTAATCACCGCAAAAATTAAAAGTTAAAAAGCAAAAAATACGGAAAAAAAAGAGGGGATTACCCCTCTTTTTTTGTCGAAGCAACCGATTCGTCGCTACACAGTTTTTTCAGTAGTCCATGTAATTGATCGCAAACAACGTTTAAATCCTTTTCCTCCACAATGCCGTTTAGCAAATGAAACAGTGCAATTTTTTGATCCGTATCGCCGGTCGTTTCCCGATAAATTTTTTCCGCGCGATCGGCAAGCAAACTAACCTGTGCGGAAAATTCGCTTAACGTCAATTTTTTGTCCAAAAGGTTTTGTTTCGCATC
>CAKPPA010000009.1 GCA_934177025.1 uncultured Clostridia bacterium | reverse complement strand
AAGGCGAGGGATTCGAACCCCCGGACACCGTTCAAGGCGTCGTTCGATTTCAAGTCGAGTGCATTCAACCGGACTCTGCCAGCCTTCCAAATGGTTTTTAGCGTCTTTGCCGTTTCGTTTTTGCGTGCGTAACGTAGGGTTTTTGCCTTACGGATGTCGTAAGGCGGAGTAGGGGTTTGTTGCGAACAAAACAGCGATTACAAAAAGGAAACTTTTGTCCTGTTGCCTACTTCGACGCTCGGTCATTATATCACACAAAACTTGGAAATACAAGGTTTTTGCGGAGAGAAAAATTCCTTTCAAAAAGTTTGTAAAAACAAGTCCGCAAAAATTCCGTGTACGCTTTGCAAAAAAGGTCAACGAAAAAAACAAAGCACCTTGCAATGCGTGTCAAGGTGCTTTGTTTACTTTTACAAAATGTTTCCC
Organism: uncultured Clostridia bacterium; assembly: GCA_934177025.1. Taxonomy (GTDB): domain Bacteria; phylum Bacillota; class Clostridia; order Christensenellales; family CAG-314; genus CAKPPA01. Next base: position 15,047 of record CAKPPA010000009.1, on the reverse strand, counting down.
TCAAAAGCAAAGTGTCAAACCTTTGTAGCGAAGGAGGAATTGAAAAATAGTGAATTATGTTCCTCTTGTTTACGGCCAAGGGTGCGGGCAGTCAGGAACGCCACAGACGTTTGTTTTTCCCCACTCCGCCGCAAATGGCGGAATTAAGGTTTTGTCGGCGGTTCGTTCGGCTCGTCCTCCTTACGGTGTTTTGGTTTCAAACTCCAAAACACAACGTTCATTGCAATCACAATCAGTGTCACTACCGCCATGGACACCCAAAAACCGATGTTAAGTCCAAGCCATTCGGTTGTTCCGAAAATCGTTGTCCAAAGTTTGTTCCAGTTCATAACGGCACCTCCTTACAGCAGTTCGCCAAAGTGACGAACGTAGGCTTTTTTCAAACTGGTAGCCAACAGCATGTACAGCACAATGCACGGCAGCAAGTATGCAAAGTACGATGCCGGCAGGGCAACAAGGCCAAGCACCGTCCCCAGCGGCGTAAACGGAATCACCGTCAACACGGCAATGCCGATGAGGGACAGCACCGTCACCGGTGCCGAAGCATGGCTTTGGAAAAACGAAATCTTCGGCGTGCGAATCATATGAATCACCAGCGTTTGACTCCACATGGATTCCACAAACCACCCCGCCTGAAACATTCCGATATACTGTGCTTGCAGTGCCGCCAATTCGGCGCCGCTGTAGTGCAGTGCCAAATCGTTAAACAGCACGCCTCCCGACACAAACATCGGGCAAAACACAAAGTACATAAAAATGTAGGTGGTAAAGTCAAAAATGGAACTGGTCGGCCCGATCCAAAGCATAAAACTTCCCACGCCGGAGGCATCCCATTTTCGCGGTTTTGCAATAAACTCCTCGTCCACGTTGTCCCAAGGAATGGCAGTGCAACTCAAGTCGTAAATCAAATTCAAAAAAATCAGATGCACGCTCATCATCGGCAGGAAGGGGAGGAGTGCCGAAGCCGCCAACACCGCAAACATATTGCCAAAGTTGGAGGAAGCCGTCAGCTTGATGTACTTCATCATGTTGGCGTAGGTTTTGCGCCCTTCAATAATGCCTTGCTCCAACACCATTAAATCTTTTTCCAGCAAAATGATATCTGCCGATTCTTTTGCCACGTCCACGGCGGTGTCCACCGAAATCCCGATGTCCGCCGCTTTCATTGCGGCAGCGTCGTTAATGCCGTCACCCATAAATCCGACGGTATGCCCGTTTTCGCGCAGTGCCGAAACCACGCGCGCTTTTTGGTCGGGCGTGAGTTTGGCAAACACGTCGGTAGTTTCCGCCGCTTTTGCCAATTCGGCGTCGGTCATGCGTTCCAAATCGGCACCGAGTAGCATGTTGCGCACTTCCAGTCCTACTTGCTTACAAATGGTGCGCGTCACTTTGTCGTTGTCGCCCGTCAAAATTTTGGTCGTAACGCCGTGCTTTTTCAATGCCTGAATGGCATCCGCGGTGGATTCCTTCGGCGGATCGAGGAAGGCAAGGTACCCAAGCAGCACCATGTCGCACTCGTCCTTTACGCCAAATGCACCAACCGGCGACGGATTGCTTTTTTGTGCAATCGCAAGGACGCGAAATCCCTTGTCATTGAGGTGATCCACGGTTTTCAAAATGCGGTTGCGCACGGTGTCGCTCAAAGGTTGCACCGCTCCGTCGCACTCGGCATAAGTGCAAATAGCAAGCATTTCCTCCACTGCGCCCTTTGTCACCATTTGCGTTTTGCCTTTTTTGTCCTGCACCACGGTGGTAAGCCTGCGCCGCGTGAAGTCGAAGGGGATTTCGTCCACCTTCACGTAGTTTTCGGACAAATCGACAAGGCGCGGATCTGCCGCTTCGGCTTCCTCGGTTTTGTGAATAATGGCAAAATCCATCAGGTTTTTGTAGCCGGTTTGAAAATAACTGTTCAAATACGCATGGCGTAGCACCCGCGTGTCGTCCTCGCCGTTGACGTTCAGGTGATATTCCAGCACCACCTTATCTTGCGTCAGCGTGCCGGTTTTATCCGTGCAAAGGATGTCGATTGCTCCAAAATTTTGAATGGAATTTAGGTTTTTCACAATTGTTTGCTTTTTGCTCATGGAAACCGCGCCTTTGGCAAGGCAGGTCGTCACAATCATGGGTAGCATTTCCGGCGTCAGCCCGACGGCAATGGAAATTGCAAACAAAAATGCATCCAGCCAGTTGCCCTTGGTAATGCCGTTGACAAAAAACACCACCGGCACCATAACGAGCATAAAGCGAATCAGCACCCACGAAACCGCATTCACACCCTTGGTAAAATTGGTTTCCACGGCTTCTTTCGCCACGGCAGAGGTCATGGAGCCGAACAACGTCCGATCGCCGGTGCAAACCACCACCGCTTTGGCACTGCCGGAAACCACGTTGCTTCCCAAAAAAGCAATGTTCGTGTAATCGGTAATGCTATCCTTTTGGGCGTTTACGCTCGGCGTTTTTTCAATCGGTTCGCTTTCGCCGGTCAGGCTCGATTGACTTACAAACAAGTCTTTCGCATCCAAAATGCGTACGTCGGCAGGAATCATGTCGCCGGCGGACAAATGCACGATGTCGCCGACCACAAGTTCGTCGATGGGGATTTCCGCTTTCACCTGCTCTTTGCGGGTAATGGTGCAGGTGGTGGTAATCATTGCCAACAGTTTTTCCGCCGCATTGCCGCTGCGGGACTCCTGCACGAAGCGTAGCGTGCCGGAAATCAGCACCATCGTTACAATGATAATGACCGTCAGCGGATTGAAATTTTCCGGATTGCTTCCAAACAGGGAAAAATGCGGAAAAATCATATCCGTCAGGGCGGATACGATTGCCAAGCAAAACAGAATGGCGGTAAACGGGTTCACAAATGCACCGGCAAGCCGTTTGGCAAGCGATTGCTTTTTTTCGTGCGTAACTTCGTTGCTTCCGTATTCGCTGCGGCTGACGGAAATTTCGTTTTCGTCAAGTCCGTTAAGCGAAGTGTTGAGTTTCGTCAAAATTTCGGTTGCGGCATTGGTTGCCGCAAATTGAATGAGGCGATTTTGTTCGTCACGGACGGCGTTTTTCGGTGTCGCCTGCCGAACTGTGCTACGATTGTTGTTATGCATCGGTCGTACCTCCTAAATTTTTGTAGGGGCAAGGAAGTGCGTCAGGCTGCAAAAGCACGCAACTGCCGACGCAACGCATGGCGAAAGGACGACACGTAGTGTCCTGTTTCCTTGCCGTGTTTCCGTCAATGGGGAACCGCAATGCGGTCAATGATTTTCGGTGTTCGATTTACAAGCGGTTTTGCAGGCAACAAAAAGCCATATCGTTGTTTTCACAACGACCGCTCAAAAATTCGAAAAAATTTGTGGAATTGAAAAAGGCGGCAAAAAGCAACAAACTTCTCCGCAAAGCCGCCGAAGCGCACGGAGGTTACTTTTGCCTTTTTCTTCGTCGATAAATTTTTTTAGTGGGATAGGGGAACGTGCCCTTTTGCGTAAGCGAACAAAAATCCCGCAGGGAGAAAAAGTGTTTTGGAAAAAATGCAGTTGTAATTCATAACGACTCCCTCCTTCGATATGGTTTGCAAAATAAGGTGATTTCGTTTTTGAAATTCCTTAGTCATTACCATAATAAAGGTTAAATTTTGTTTGTCAAGTAGTTTGCCGTTTTTCGTTGGGACGATTTTTGTCAAAACTGCGTAGCAAACGAAAAAAAGGGAACAAAAAAACGCGCTGTCAAAGGACAGCGCGTTTGCCAAACGGCAGGAATTACATTACGACAAGTGCGTAGCGCAATGCAAACAACACTGCAATCACCGTTACCACGATGTCGCGTTTGGAGTATTTTCCGGTCAGGAGCGTAATAATCACGTAGGAAATTGCGCCTACACCGATACCGTTGGAAATGGAGTACGTCAACGGCATCAACACGAGCGTCAGGAACGCCGGAATTGCGGAGCGCATATCTTCCATATCCACCGCTGCAAAGTTTTTCAGCATCAAAACGCCGACGTAAATCAAAGCAGGGGCAGTGCTGACGGAAGGAATAATGCTTGCAATCGGGCTAACGAACAAGCACTGCGTGAAGCAAAGTGCCACAACGACGGAAGTCAATCCCGTGCGTCCGCCTTCCGCAACACCCGAAGCGGATTCCACAAACGTCGTAATCGTGGAAGTTCCGAGGCACGCGCCTGCTACGGTACCGATCGAGTCGCAAAGCATGCATTCGTTCAAACGATCCGGATCGCCGTTTTCGTCCAGCATGTTAGCTTGTGCCGCCGTGCCGTACAGGGTTCCGATCGTGTCAAACATATCCACAAGGCAGAAGGTTACGATGTACATAATCACCGTGAAAATTCCGCCGATGGTAGCACCGTCAAACGCCGTAGTCCAGCTGGAGCCGTTAAACACGGCGAAACCGTATTTACCGAAATCGCCGAACACTTCGCCGATGTGTTGTTGATTCCACGTAGGTGCCGTCCAAGTGAACAGGTAAAAGAGGATGGAGGAGGAGAGGATACCCAAAATAATGCTACCTTTCCGCAACCAACTGAATTTGGATTTTGCAAAAACTCCGATGAGGATTAATCCAAGGAAGGAAGCCAACACCGGTGCTGCACCACCGGCAAGTTCGCCAAAGCTATTGTAAACCTTCCATTGCGTCAAATCAGCCAATTGCACAAAGGTAAATTGGTTGCCTTGCACGATAAAGCTGTTTTTAAAGCCAATGAATGCGATGAAAAGGCCGATGCCCGCAGGGATCGCTTTTTTCAAGCATTCCGGCATTGCGGTTGCAATGTATTTGCGAAGTCCCGTAACGGACAACGTCAAAAAGATCAATCCGGAAAGCAGGATGATAACCAAGCCTGCACCGTAAGCGGAAACGAGGTTGCTACCGAATCCCGTTACCTCTCCGGTTGCCGGATCAAAGACCAAAGCCGGAATAATAAAGGAAGTGAAGAAGAAAGAGTTCAACCCCATTCCCGATGCCTGTGCAAACGGTTTTTTCGCAACAAACGCCATAAGCAGTGTGCCGATAATCGCCGCGATCAGACCTCCGACGAAAACTGCGTTCCACAGTGCTTGCATTTCGCCGCCGAGGTATTTGTAAAAGCCGGTAATTTGGTTCGGATTGACGATAACAATGTAGCACATTGCAAAGAATGTGGTCAATCCGGCAAGAATCTCGGTTTTCACAGAAGTGCCGTTTTCGTCTAATTTAAACGCATTGTTTAAAAAAGCCTTCATTTGTTTTCCCTCCATAAAATTTCTCTATTTGAAAAACCCCGCCGAAAAGGGCAGGGTAAATCACGAAAATTTGTGCGTCGCGAAAAAACACTTCAAAAAAGTGTGCGTATGGATCATTTCGGGGATTTGTTTCAAATAACTCATACCGTTCTCCGCGCGTTGTCTTTTAAAGCATAAGTATAAACGATTTTCACAAAAAAATCAATGCATTTCCCGATATATTTCACATTTTCTTTCAGTTCGCAACGTGTTCTTTTGGCAATCGTCGCTCCGATTCGGGAAACAAAAAGCACCGAAATGCATTCGGTGCTAAAACTACAAACTATTCTTTCGGGAAAACAGGGATGCTTGCAAGGTAAATTACGTCCGGCCGATCCTTTGCATCCGCTTCCGCAAGGACAAAAGCCTTTTTGTGAATCATGCCGCCCGAAAGTTCCACCAACTTTTCCAACCCTTTCAGGCTGTTTCCGGTCGAAACGACGTCATCGACAATGCCCACTTTTTTTCCGCGCATCAACTCCACGTCGTGTTTGGAAAGGTAAAGTTTTTGTTGGGTTCCCGTCGTAATCGAGGAATCGATTACAACTTCGATTCCGTCCTGCATATATAATTTTTTGGATTTGCGCGCAACGGCGTAAAACGGTTGTCCGAGATTTCTGGCAATGCAGTGGGTAAGTTGAAGTCCTTTGGATTCCGCAGTCAACAGCACGTCACAATCCGACAGTTGTTCCGCAAGTTTTTTTCCGCAGTGTTCCGTTAACAATGTGTTTCCGTGCAGATTAAAAAAGCAAATGCCGACGCCCGAAGGCAATTTTAAAATCGGCAATTCCGTTTCAAATCCACAGATACTCATTCGATACGCTTTTTCCATGATATCACTTCTCCGTAAAAGTTAATTCAAACACAAGGTATTGTAAATGAAATGTCGGAATTTGTAAACAGGAATTAGATTTTTTGCGAAGAATCTTTTTTTGCTTTTCAAAAACAGGCGTAAACCGTCCCGAAAAAACATATATTTTTGCGTAGGAGGGCAAAATGTTTTTATCCGGATTGTTGGAGTTTTTTCGTAAAATCTTTTTCTTCACGTCGTATTTTTCGTCAAAAAGTTCCTTCCCGAAGCCGCTTTCGGCGGAGGAGGAAGCGGCGTGTTTGGTGCAACTGCAGGAGGGCGACGAAACCGCGCGGGAAACGCTGATTCGCCACAATATGCGGCTGGTGGCGCACGTCGCAAAAAAGTACAACAACGTTTTGGAAAACGACGACTTAATTTCCATCGGCTCCATAGGGCTGGTGAAAGGCATCAACACCTATCAAAAAGGCAAGGGTACGCAGTTGGCAACGTATCTTGCGCGTTGCATCGAAAACGAAATTTTAATGGTGTTGCGCTCGATGAAACGCTACAAAAACACGGTTTCCCTTCAGGAGCCTTTGGGCATCGACGGGGAAGGCAACGAGTTTACGCTGATGGACGTCCTTTCCGTCAAGGAGGAAAACATTTTCAGCCAAGTGGAAAACGGCATCCTCGCCGAAAAACTGAACGGCATTTTAAAAAAGTATCTCACCGAGCGGGAGTACCGCATTTTGGTCATGCGGTTCGGGCTCAACGGCACAAAACCCTTAACGCAGTTGGAAACGGCAAAAACGTTGGGCATTTCCCGCTCCTACGTTTCGCGTATCGAAACCAAGGCGCTAACCAAAATTCGCGGCAAACTCAATCGCGAGGAGTATTTGTAGTGCGGAAAAAATCACTTTTTAAAAAACGATTGAAGTATTTGCCCCTTTGCGCTATAATATATGCGAGACAGCCGGACGGTCGCATGCCACGCATGAGGAAAGTCCGAGCACCACAGGGCAAGTGCGCCGGATAACGTCCGGTGAAGGCGACTTCAAGGAAAGTGCACAGAAATATACCGCATTCGCAAGAGTGTAAGGGTGGAATTGTGAGGTAAGGGCTCACAGACGCTTTGGCAACAAAGGGTTCAGGTAAACCCCGCACGGTGCAAGATAGGGGGCAAAGCGGCGGCTCGTCGCTCCCCGTTAAAATCGCTGGAGCCTTCCGGTAACGGCAGGCCTAGATAGATGACCGTTCAAGACAGAACTCGGCTTACAGACTGTTCTCAAAAACGGGAGATTTCGCTTTTGCGACGTCTCCCGTTTTTTTTTGCGTTTTGAAACGATCCCTTTCTTTTAATTTCTGTTTTTTGTGCTGTTTTTTAAGGCGTTGCCTTTTTCCATCGTTGTTTTGTCTTTCAAAACGTCGTCCTTTGTGTTTGGAGAAACGCTTTTTAAGGCTTTTTCGGACTACTTTTCGCCTTTTATTAATATAGTAAGGTATGAAGCCGCAGTACGATTACAGCCGTTACGCCTATGACAGAAAATCCCCACCCCCTAAACACGTCAAACTACGTATTTTAGTAGTTGCGTTTGGCGTAGGTGCGGTAGCGGCACTTTGCTGTTACCTGTTTTTTCCGACTACGCAAAATATTTCCGTTTTCGAAGCACGCTACTATGCGGCGGAACTGAAAAAATTCGACACGTTGCGGGATGCGGAAGCGTTTGCCTCTCAAATTAAAACACGCACGGCGGCAGGGTTTCTCGTGCGGTGCGGCACAGAGTACCGTGTGTTAGGCGGGGTGTATTTGTGTCGGGCGGACTGCACTGCCGTAGTGGAAAAAAATCGCGGGACGGAATTTGATGCCTGTCTTTACGAAATCGTAACGCCGAGCGGACAAATTACTTGTGAGGGAGGTTACGACGTCCGTAGTTTGCGCAATGCCGTCACAAGGATGCAATCCTTGCCGCAGGAACTGTATCGGCAAACTGCGGAGTTTGCTGCGACGGGGGATGCCTCTGTCGTCGCGCGGGAACTCCATGCCACGGCAAAACAATTTCAGTGGGACGTTCCTGCCGACGTCCCGTCAAAGGACGTACCTATGTGGGAGCATTGGCAGGCAGGGTGCCAAAGGCTGGCGGAAAGGCTCGGCACAGTTGCACAAAATCCGACGCTCAGCGAATTAAGGCACCTCAATTTGGAATGCATTTTTTTGTTTCGTGCATTATGTTCCGAAACAAAGGGTGCGTGATTTTTCCGTAAACAAAGGAATGCTTTTCGATTCGAAACGAATCAGGTTTGTTTTTAAGTTTTTGCGCTCCGTCAACGGCAAAAGGCACGTTTTTCTTTCAAAAAAGCGGACTGTAGGGCAGCGAAGTTATGCGTAATTTTTGGCAATCGCAGTGTAGCAAGGGGCGGTTGTTTACGAAAAAAGCAAAAAACAAAGCGACTTGAGCCGAAGGGCACCCCGCCAAAAAGGGGAGGTTGTTTACGAAAAAAGCAAAAAACAAAGCCCGAACAGTGCTTCGTTCGGGCTTTCAAAATTTTCGGTTCAAAAGGTTCTTTTTTTGTTGTATTCTCTTTTTGCGTGAGGCGTTTCGCTGTTTTTATGCTTTCACGCATCTGCCGCAACATTGTCGTTTGGTCGGTATCATTTTAATTCGGACGAAGCGGCGTCGTCGGTTGTAGCGGATGCGTCGGGTACGTTGGAATTTTTTCGTTTTTTGCGATACGCATGGAAAAACATCGAGTACAAAAGGATTATCGCCAACACTCCTGCCGCAAACCAAACGGAATGCATGTGAAACAGGCTCGTCAGCCACGCACCCGCCGCCACGCCGATGCAAAAGGACAAAATCAGTCCGAAGTAGCACAGCGCGTTCAAAAATGAGTGTTTTTGTTTTTTCACAAATCCATCGTAAAGGCATTCCGTTGCGGAACGCAAATTCCCCGTACAAAAGGCGGAAGTCATCGGTAGCCCTTGCATTTCGCGGAACGCCGTATACTGCATTGCCGCCACCATGGACACCACGGAATTCACAAGCATATCCGGCACCTGCGAATCGACAAACCCCACGCCGATCAAAAGGAGTATTTCCATCAGCGTAACGCCGCACATGCCGTAAAAGGGATCGAATTTTTCGGTATGTTTTAAAAGGAGTGCCACAAACACGCCCAGCATAAAGGCGCACACGGGAATCAAAAATCGTAACGCAAACACGCCTTTTCCTTCCACAAAATTCAGGCACATAAAAATCAGGTTGCCCGTTTGAGCGTTAGCAAAAACGCCTCCACGCGTAAGATAGGTGTAGGCGTCCAAAAATCCACCTGTTACGTTCAACAGGATTCCGATTTCAAACCAGTCGTAAATGTTGTTTCGTTTTTTTGTCAGTTTCGCATTCATTGTTATTGAAATATGTACTTACTGCCGTCCGTCATAATTTGGCTGGCTTGTAGGGCGATGTCGTCAATCGTAGTGTTGCCGTCATCGTTAATCAGCCAGTTTCGTAACAGCGCAATGCACCCTCCTGAAATAAAAAGATAGTAGTTTTCGAGTTTTTGTTGCGACGCCTTCGGAAATAGGGAGGTGTAAACGTCCAAAAACAGTTTTTTCCCCATTTCGTTGAATTTGTCGATGATGTACTTGTTGCTGTAGTCGCTCAACAAAATCACGCACAGTTGCTGATTGTTTTTCAAAATCGTAAACACGGCTTTGCAAATGTCGTAATTGGATTTTAACGTGTTTGCATGCTCCGAAAGTGCGCTTAACGCCGTGCGAAATTCGGCAAGGAGTTCGTTCGTCGTTTGCTCCATTAAGTCGTACACGTCCATGTAGTGCGTGTAAAACGTGCCGCGGTTGATTTGTGCTTGTTCGCACAGTTCGCGCACGGTAATTTTGTTCAGCGGTTTTTGACGAAGCAAATGCAAAAACGCATCGCGAATCATCATTTTGGTAATTCTTACTCTTTGGTCTTGCAAATCAGTTTTCATCGTTTTGGAATCCTTTTCAACAAGATTGAAAAATCTGTTCAATAACCGTATTTTTCCGACAGAATTGCCGAGTGTCAGGAAAAACGGCGAAGCGTATAATATTGACAGAAAGGGAAATCCTTTTCACCGTATTCAACAGATTGTTCAGTAATTTGAACTATTTTATATAAAAAAAGTGTCTTTGTAAAGAAAATACGGTAAAAATTTTATAAATTTTCGGCAAAGTTTTTGCAATCGAGGTGATGCTATGAACAAAATATTTTTAATTACGGGAGCAAACGGACATCTCGGCAGTGCTATTTGCGCTTACCTGAGCGAACGATGCGAAAAGGTGCGTGCTTTGGTGCTTCCGAACGAAAAAACAGATTTTTTGGAAAGTATCGGGGTGGAAATTTGCCACGGCGACGTACGCGAAAAAGCGGATTTACAACGGTTCTTTCAAGGGACGGAAGGAATGGAACGCTATGTGATTCACGCGGCGGGCATTGTGGATATTGCCACGGAGCATAGCGACCGCATGACGGACGTCAATGTCAACGGCACGAAAAACGTCCTTGCCGTTTGTCGCGAATGCGGCGTCAAGCGGTTGGTGTACGTTTCCAGCGTGCATGCCATTCCGGAGCGTGCGAAATATCGCGTCATTGAGGAATGCCGCCGGTTCGATCCCGACAAAGTGGTAGGGGCTTACGCCAAAACCAAGGCGGAAGCAACGCAAGCGGTGTTGGATGCGGTTGCCGACGGGTTGGATGCCGTCGTTGTGCATCCGTCCGGCATTTTGGGGCCGTACCTCGGGGACGGCAACTATCTCGTACAAATGGTGGAAAATTACGTCAACGGCAAACTTCCGATTATTGTGCGCGGCGGGTACGATTTTGTGGACGTGCGCGACTGTGCGTTCGGTTGTGTGCAAGCGGCGTTGCAGGGCAAAACCGGCGAGTGCTACATTCTTTCCAACCGTTATTACGAAATTCGTGATTTGTTCCGCATCATGCGGGAAATGACGAACGGCAAACGGTTCGGCATCGTGTCGCTGAAACTTGCCAAAGCGTTTGCGCCGATGTGTGCATCCGCCGCAAAGCGAAAAGGCAAAAAACCGTTGTACACAAAATATTCGTTGTACACGCTAACGGCAAACGGCACGTTTTCGCACGACAAGGCAACGGCGGAATTGAATTATCGCCCGCGGGAAATTTACGAAACACTGGCGGACACCGTGCAATGGCTCAAAGCACACGGCAAAATCCTTGCGCGAAAAGCCGTCAAAATCAAAAGAACAGCCTCTTGTTAAAAGAATTTGCTTTTCGATTCTTTTAAAATCTCCTTAAAAAAGGGACGCTTCGGCGTCTCTTTTTTTGTACCGAACGGGCTTTTAAACAAAACGACAAAAACAGGGACAGCGGGGACGCGTGAAAACCGCAACGAAAAAAGGGAGGAATTTGACTCGGAAGGGGGCGGAATTGTGGACATTTTACGCCGTCAATGGTATCATTTAGGCATGAAATGCAAACGATTTTTCAACAATCACGCCGCATTTTGTATCCTTGCGAGTTTCAGCCTCGGGGTAACGCTGTTGGGGCTTTTACCGAACGCGGGGGACTACTTTAGCGGGGTTCATCATTGGGCGGTTTGGCTCCTCGGTAAATGCTCGGGACTGGTTTCCTTTTCCGTCCTTGCCGTAACGGTAGCGGCGGCGTTGCCGCTTTTTGCGTGCGTCCTGATTAACTTCGTTTGCAGTCGCCGTAAGCGAAAATTTTTGTGGAACGTTTTCAGTTTCCTTTTGGCGTGCTACTTGTTGTTTCAGGTCACGGTAGGTTCGGCTTATCACAAAACGTCGATTTACGAGCATTTGGGCTTTTCGTCGACGGAAATTTCCACGGATCGCCTGCGGCAGTGCGCGCAGTATTTCATTGCAACAAGTAACGACTTGGCCGCCACTGCGGAGAGGGAGGCGGACGGAACCTTAAAACGCAGCACTTGTGCTTCGCTTTCCGATGCCGTCAACGACGCCGTTTGCAATCTGAAGGCGGATTGGCTGTACGGCTTGCGCGTTCGTCACAAAAACTTTTTTTGGAACAACCTCATGGCGGATTTCGGCATTACGGGCATCTTTTTTCCGTTTTACGGCGAAGTCAACGTCAACGAGGACGTCGGCATGACGGAACTGCCTTTTGTCATGCTTCACGAAACGGCGCACGCCAACGGGGTAATGAACGAAGGCGAAGCAAACTTTGTTGCGTTTTACGCCGGCATGCAGTCGTCAACGCCGATTTTACGCTATTCCGCAAGTTTGTACGCTATGCGGCAAACGTTGTCGTTGGCGCGCGGCAAGGATGCGCAGTTGTACAAGGAGTTGGCGGCATTGCCTTCGGAAAAGGTGCGGCAGGATTTACAGGCGGCTGAGGCGTATTACGACAAGCACGACGGCTGGATTGCGGACGTCTCGGAGTTTTTTAACAATCTTTACTTAAAATGGAACGGAATCTCTTCCGGCACGGGAAGTTATTCGGAAACGAGCGTACAAATTTTCAATTGGTACGTCACGCAAAAGGAGCGGCATGGAAACGGAACTGAAATTAATGTTGTGTCGTGAAGGGTATGAGCGGTTGTTGCAAAAAGCAACGACGCGGAACCTTCGGCAGGTGAACCATTATTTCGACTTGGTAAAATTTCAAAATTTGATGTTGCGCATTCGCGAAAAAGCGGGAGCGTACGAATTAACGTTAAAAATTTCGGAATCGGAGCAGGCGGGCGTGTTTGTTAATCAGGAGTTAAACGTGCCGATTTCGGCGGCGGAATTTTCGGAGTACGTCAAGTGCGGCATTTCGTCCGAATTACTGCACCGTTTGTTTCAATGCGACGTTCCGCCGTACACGGCAAAGTATCTCGGAAAACTTACCACTTACCGCAGCATCGTGCCGTGGAAGGACGTCACGCTCGAATTGGACAAAAACGAGTATCTAAGCCATGTGGATTACGAAGTCGAGTGCGAGTCAAACGATTTGCAAACGCTGGCGGAAGTTAAAAGCATGTTGCTGCAGGAATGTAACGCAACGGAAAGCCGCCCGAAATTTCAGCGATTTTATGAAAGGCTACAAAAGGGGGCAAAATGAAGTACGAAAACATCTTATTTGATTTGGACGGAACGGTCAGCGACACGGGCGACGGAATTTGTCGTTGTTTTGAGGAAACGATTTCGTCGTTCGGTGCGGATCCTTCCGCATTTAATTTACGGCGGTTTTTAGGCCCTCCGTTAAAGCAGGCGTTTTTGGAAGTATTCGGCGACGAAAAAACGGCGGACGAAGCGGTGGAGCGGTACCGCAAAAACTATTTCGAAAAGTGGATTTTCGTCAATTCGCTTTTCTCGGGGATGAAGGAACTGCTGCTTACGCTCCGCGACAAGGGCGAGCGTTGCTTCGTCGCTACGTCGAAATACGAGCCGTATGCGGAGCAAATTTTAAAAAAACTCGGTGTTGCCGATTGCTTTTTGGGCATTTGCGGCAGCGACGCAGGGGAAACTCGTTCGGAAAAAGCGGAAGTTTTAAGGTATCTCACCTGTCGCTACGATTTGGATCCGAAGCAATGCGTCCTAATCGGCGACACGGTGTACGACCTAAAAGGCGCGCAAACCGTCGGTATGGATGCCGTCGGCGTAACGTACGGCTACGGTTCGGAGGCGGAACTGCGCCGCTACCCTTCGGTTAAACTTTGCCCATCGGTTCAGGCGTTAAGCGAGTTTTTGTTGTCGACGAACGGAAAGGAGAAAAAGTAATGTCAAAACGCAAGGCGGATCTCAAGCGGTATTGCGAGGCGGTGCGGCAGCAAGGCGGCGTCGCACGCGCCGTAAAAGTCAAAAAAATTCCTTTTGACGAACGCTCGGTGTTAAAATGTTTTTACGGCTGCTCCGAACACGGCAAAAAGTATCATTGTCCGGAAAAGGAGGATCTCCCTTTCTTTTTCCGCCGCATCGAATTACTGAAAAAGTACCGTTGGGCAATTATTTTAGGCAGCACCGATCGCAAGCAAACGCAGGAAATGAGTTTGGAAATCGAAAAAATGTGTTTTTACGACGGGCACTACTGGGCAATGTCCTTTGCGGACTGTTCGCTTTGTCAAACGTGCGGAAAGGGGGAAGGGCGTGCCTGCCCGCATCCGGAAAAATCCCGCCCGGGCTTTCACACCATCGGGGTGGACGTGTTCCGCACCTGCAAAAAATGGGACTTGCCTTTAACGGTGCTTACGGCAACTACGCCGCAACCGAATTGGTATGCCGTGGTGTTTGTGGAGTAAGGTTTTGTGAATATCCCGTGAAAATTTAGGGTTTTGCAAATTAAAGGTAGTAAAAAGCATCGGAATGTGTTATAATCCGTTTATTAGGTAGTGAAGGGGTGCAATTTGAGAATTCTTGCTTTGGACGTCGGCGACAGCCGCATCGGTTTGGCAATCAGCGATCCGTTGGAAATTTTAGCGAATCCGCTGGAAACGTATCATCGAAAAAAGGATTTGGAACAGGATACCGATTACATTGCGCGTGTCGTCAAGGAAAGGGAAGTAGGGCTCATTGTGTGCGGCTGGCCGGTGGGGTTAAATCGGCAGGAAACCGAGCAAACGCAAAAAACAAAAATTTTTGCGGATCGCCTGCGCGAAAAAGTGTCGGTGGAAATTCGGTTTATGGACGAACGGCTGACCACGGCTTGTGCGGAACGCGTTTTGATTGACGGCGGAGTGCGTCGGGAAAACCGAAAAAACGTCATCGACAAAGTTGCGGCTACTATCATTTTGGAGGATTACCTCCGTACGAAATAAGGAAAGGAGTTTGAATATGGACGAAAAGAAAACGATTTTGGACGAAGAATTGGCGGAAGAACTGGACGAAATGGACGAAGATATCGTTCAGTTGGTCAACGAGGACGGCGACACGGTAAATTTCTATCACGTGGCAACGTTCGACTATGAAAACGAATGGTACGTCGTGTTCCAACCTGCGGAGGAATTCG
>CAKPPA010000008.1 GCA_934177025.1 uncultured Clostridia bacterium | reverse complement strand
GCATAAAGTTTAATTTTCTTTTACTTGCCCACGAATATTTATTTGTGTTTAAGAAGTAAAAATTCAACTTATAAACGCTTTTACAGTAAAGAGGAAATAACATGAGTTCAAAAAACCTTCTCCTTGTGACAGGCTGGAATGATAATCTAAACTATCTCCGAATCAAAATAGTGCGAGATGTACAAGACATAATGTCTATATATTTTAGAAATGATGCGTTATTTCGTAGTCCCTTATTAATTTGTTTAAGAAGTTCCGTTAATTGTCTCACCCCCACCACAGTGCCCTGTACACACCCAGATAGAAGTAAAATTTGCATAACTTCAACAAATTCGCATTGGTGTCAATTTGTATATCAATTAAGTCATGAACTTTGTCATTGTTCTACTTCTCAAGTGCAACTTCCTCAAAAAATTAAATGGTTTGATGAGTTTATTTGTTGTTGCTCCTCTTTTTTAGTAGAAACCCATATTTCAAAACAAAACGACACCAAATATAATTATATGTTTGGAAGTGATACTTCAAAAAACTTTTACGAGTATCTAAACTCCCAGCAAATCGGGCATATATATCAAAAAACAAATATATCAGACTTCTTTAAAAACAAACGAGAAGAATATGAAAAAAATGAAAACCTTATTAAGTCCCATGATTTTTATGTAAATGAGTTTTTTCGTAAAATAGGGGAAAGTTTAAAAGGACTATCGTTTGTTGGCAAAATGAGAGATGTCCCCCTTTATAATTGCGATACAATAGAAGACTACTTGTCAAGACTATCTTTCCTCTGCAATTCTGAAGAGATTGAAACCTTGAAAGTTATTGTGGATCTATTCGGTCTTGCATTAGATCTATAATTTTCCTACAACACAAAAACGGCGGAAGTTCCGCCGTTTTTTTATGATTCAAGGTTTGACGTAATGCGTTTTTACGCATTTGACGCGTTAGTTATGCTTGCGGGGTGTCGTTCGATTGTTTGTCGTCGGACGCAGGCTCCGTTTTCACCGGTTCGCTTGCCGAAACCGAATCCGCCTTGCGGTGCGCCGCATCGAGTTTTGCTTGTTTTTCCTCAATGAATGCAATCACTTCGTCGGCCGATTTCCCTTCCATCAGCATGTTCACTTCGTCGGTGTGAATGGTTTCCTTTTCCAGCAACACGCGCGCCATATTGTGCAACGTTTGCAATTTTTCCGTCAAAATTTGTGTAGCGCGATCGTGGCAACCGCTCAAAATTTTCCGCACTTCGGCATCGATTTTGCCTGCCGTCTGTTCGCTGAAACTGTTTTGTTCCTGATAGCTTCTGCCAACGAACACTTCGTGATCCGCTCCGTAGTACACCGGCCCGATTTCGTCGGACATGCCGTACTCCGTTACCATGCTGTGCGCCGTTTGCGTGCTGCTTTTAATATCCTGATAAGCTCCCCACGTGATGTTTTTAATCACAAGTTCTTCCGCAACACGTCCGCCCATCGACATGGTAATGTCGTCGAGTAGTTTCGCTTTGGATACGTAGGAGTTGTCGTTGTCCGGACGCGTCATGGTGTAGCCGCCTGCGGATCCGCGTGGAATAATGGTGACTTCGTGCACCGGCGAGCAGTATTTTAAACTCCTTGCCAAAATCGCATGCCCCGATTCGTGATACGCCGTAATGCGCTTGTCCGCTTCCGTCACAAGACGGCTCTTTTTTTGCGGGCCCATCACCACTTTGTTGATGCCTTCGTTCACGTCCTCCATAGTAATGGCGTTTCGTCCCGCACGCACTGCCAAAATGGCCGATTCGTTCAAAAGATTTTCCAAATCCGCACCCGTAAAGCCTGCGGTAATGCGCGCCACGATTTTAAAGTCCACGTCCGGCGCAATCGGTTTGTTGCGTGCATGCACTTTCAAAATTGCTTCCCTTCCGCGCACGTCCGGCTTGTTGACGTAAATTTGTCGATCGAAACGGCCCGGACGCAACAATGCAGGATCCAAAATATCCGCACGGTTGGTCGCCGCCATAATGATGATGCCGGTATTTGCTTCGAAACCGTCCATTTCCACCAGCAACTGATTCAGGGTTTGTTCGCGTTCGTCGTGTCCGCCGCCAAGCCCCGCGCCGCGTTGACGCCCGACGGCGTCGATTTCGTCAATAAAGATGATGCACGGCATATTGCGTTTTGCCTGATCGAACAAATCACGCACACGGCTTGCGCCCACGCCGACGTACATTTCCACAAAGTCACTGCCGCTGATTGAGAAAAACGGCACGCCCGCTTCCCCTGCGACGGCTTTTGCAAACAAGGTTTTACCTGTGCCCGGAGGCCCCACCAGCAACACGCCTTTCGGAATGCGCGCGCCCATTTCCGCAAATTTTTTCGGTGCTTTTAGGAATTCGATGATTTCCTGCAATTCTTCCTTTTCTTCCTCCGCACCGGCAACGTCGCTAAACCGCACTTTGACGTTTTCGTTCACGCGGGCACGGCTTTTGCCGAAGGAAATGTTTTGATTGTTGGTTTTGCCTACTTGACGAATCACCAACCAACCCAGCACCATAAGCGACACCACGCCGAGGATAGGAATCAAATAATCCCAAAAACTTGTTTGATTCGGGTTGCCGTACTTAATTTGTACGTCCAACGACGGATTGCTTTGCAAAATTTCGCTTACCGCACTGTCGAACGCACGGCGATCCGGCGCGACAAATTCGTAGCTGTATTTACGAGGGAAGGCATTGAGGTTTCCGTTTAATTTTTGCAAGTCCTCCACCGTCAACACGCGCACGTTGTAGTATCCGTCAAAATACACGGCTTTGATTTTGCCGTTTTTCAACTGTTCCAAAAATTCGTAATAATCGGGAGATTGTTTGCCCGTCGTCATAAACTGGTTTAAAAACACGGCAAGTAGCACCAACGCCAGCACTACGACAACGACCGTCAAAATCCCTCTCGTTTTCTTTTTCATAAATCTCCTTCTCTGTCCGACTCACTCCCGAATAGTATATCCCTTTTTGCGTCGCGTTATTGCAACAAACGGGAAAGTTTTCGGAATGCGAAATCCGTTTTTACAGAATCATATTGTACCATAGTGGCAAGGGTGTGTCAAGTTCGCCCCCTTTGAAAGGTATCTGAACAATTTGTGAAAACGAGGGGTTTTCCGCGTGTTTTTCCGTAACCCCTCCCCCTTTTCCTTTACACGAACAGGTTTTTTACAACAAAAAAAGGAAGGCTTTGCCTTCCCCCTTTCCTACGGATTCTTTCCGCTTTTTGTTTTTCCCACTTTTCCGTTGAAACGGGTTCTGTAACATATTTTTGTGGACCTTCGTCAGGGAACCTAAATAAACAAAAGCATTTTTAAAGCAAAATAGCAAATAATCGATTTTAAATGTCAAATATTTTTTACCGTTGCAAGAGATATGTTCCGAAAAGCGTACCTAACCTGTCGCATAATGTACTCGAAAAACAACGAAAGAAAGGTTTGGTATGAGTGCCTTCGGCAAAATTAGCGGTTATGAAAAAGAAGCACTGCGTCCGTTGTGCGACATGGCTAAACCACCGAAAAATACGCGGGGCTTGTCGAACGTGATACGCTTGTGTTTAAAAAAAATCGCCGAAACCCACAGAGGAACGGCGGCATAAAGAACGGCGACGTGTACTTTCAGCGCTGTCCTGCGGCATTTTCGATGAATGATTGTATGCGACCTTTCGCTATGATATAATTGGTATATGGATTATTGTGTTTCCGATATTCACGGCTATTATGACTTGTTTTGCCGTCTGCTCGATAAAATCAAATTCAGTAGTTCAGACAAGCTGTATGTACTGGGCGATATCATCGATAAAGGACCGGACAGCGTGCGTCTTTCCAAGTTTTTGTTTTCCATGTCGAACGTGTACTGTATCGTGGGCAATCACGAGTACGACTTTTTGAAGTATTATCATGCACTTATGAGGCAGACGGAAAATTACGATTGGGTACTGGAAAAATTGCGTGGTTATTTTGCGGACGGAAAATTACTCGATTGGGAAACAGTAGATCAATTCGATTTTTTGCCGCTTTATGTGGAAGCAAACGACTTTATCGGCGTGCATGCGGGCATTCCCGTAAACAACGGAAAACTGTTGCCCGTATCACAGGCAACGTGCGAGCAGGTCGTTTATGACCGACACTTTAAGGAAGCGGATGTTTTGCCGCAAAACGGAAGGTGCGTTTTATACGGGCATACCCCTGTGCGGTACCTGACGGGGAAAGATGAAATTTTGCTCTATCTGCGTAACGTTGCGACGCAAGGGAGTGCAAACATTGCCGACTACTGCAAAATACATTTGGATACCGGCGTTGCTTTGAGCGGCGTTTTGGGATGTTTTGCCGTCAACAACTGTCAGTGTTTTTATGTAAGCGAGCGATAAAGTTGATTTTACGGTTTAAATATGCGACAATGATTTGGAAATTTACGGAGGACAAATTGATGCATCTATCAAAAAGCAAATACACACGTTTTTGCCAATGCCCGAAGATGCTTTGGCTGGATACGTACCGTCCCGAACTTGCCGAGCAAGATACATCGTTGCAGCGGCGTTTTCAAGAGGGTAACGAGGTCGGCGATTTGGCGAAGCGATTGTTTGGTGATTTTGTGGAAACTACGGCATATACCGCCGATGGCAAGCTCGACATCCCCTCTATGCTTCAAAACACGCAAACATATCTTCGCGAAGGCAAAGAGAACATCTGCGAGGCGGCTTTTACCCAAAACGGGTGTTATTGCGCTGTGGATATCTTGCATAAAACAGAAGGCGGGTATGAAATCTACGAGGTCAAATCGAGCACGGATATTCACAATGTTTATCTGTGGGACGTTGCTTATCAATGCTGGGTTCTGGAACAAAGCGGGCTTAAAATTGTTCATACCTATATCATTCATATTAATAAAAAGTACGTGCGGCAAGGAGATATCGATATCCCTAAACTGTTTGCCGTAAACGAAGTTTCGGAGGAGATTTTGCCTTATTACAAAGAAGTTGCCGCAAATACCGCCCGTGCCAAAGAGTACATTGCGCAAAAGGACGAGCCGGCATCGGAACTTGGCGAACAATGTTTCGCTCCGTATGAATGTGCTTTCCGGCAGTATTGCGCGCGCAATCTCCCCGCACCGAACGTGCTTGACCTGTACCGCATTTCCACAAAAAAGGCATTCGGGTATATTCATGAGGGCATCGTTTCTTTTGACGATATTATGAAAAGCAACATTCCACTGAATGCAACACAGCGGCGGCAGGTAGAGTTTGAACAGCTGCAACTGCCTACACATATCGACCGTTTGGGGATTCAAAGTTTTTTGGGTTCGCTTTGGTATCCGCTGTATTTTTTGGATTTTGAAACGTTTCAAACGTGTATCCCCATGTACGATGGTGTAAAACCGTATCAGCAGGTGCCGTTCCAGTATTCCCTGCATTACCTTGAGCAGGACGGCGCAACGCTCGAACACAAGGAATTTCTGGCAGACGAAAATACCGATCCGAGAAGGGAACTTGCCGAAAGATTAATTGCGGATATTCCCGATGACATATGCGTGTTGGCGTACAATAAAGCATTTGAATGTTCCCGCATGAAGGAGCTTGCGGAAACTTTTCCCGACCTTGCCGAAAAATTGTTAAAGATACGGGAGAATATTCGCGACTTGTTGGACGTGTTTCGGAATGGTTACGTGTACGACCGTGCAATGGGCGGAAGTTTTTCCATCAAAAAAGTACTGCCTGCACTTTTCCCGAACAATCCGAACCTCGATTATCACAATCTTGCGGACGTGCATAACGGCGGTGAAGCAACGGATACCTTTTTGGCTCTTCGCGGTATGGAAAAAGAGCAGCGCGACAAGCTACGTGCAAGTTTGTTGGCATACTGCAAGTTAGATACAATGGCAATGGTCCTGCTGTGGCAGAGATTGCGGGAGTTTTGCTACGTGTAATAGAAAAATTAAAATTTTTACAATAAGGAAAAAATTATCATGGAAAAACTTTTCACTCACTTGATAACGGATTTTTCAAAATCCATTCAACTGAATGTGGACGAACAAGCGGAAGACCGTGCTTTTGAATAGGCGATACAAAAAGCACACGCCGATATGTCAAGGCGGGCAAAAGGACACACGGATGCTGTGAAAAAGGCAAGTGTAGAATGGTTCAAAGCTCGTTTTGATACGCATGCTCCGTGGAATTTGGAAAATCAAGCGGATTTTGATAACTGGCATGCTACCACTTGTAATGCCTACCGCGAGTATATGAACAAGCAAGGATTTACATTCGATATGACTTACGGTAGAGCGCAAAAAGTACGGAATATGCTTTTTAAGTATTTATGAGGATTCCGAGCTTCGTATGCTCATCGACGGCGTACTGGCAAGCCGCTATATCACTGCCAAACACTCCACGGTATCGATTATAAGGAATATGCCACGTCGTTACCGTATATGTTTACCGACAAACCCGAAAACATTGAATTTTTAGCGGATTCGAGTATTATCGACCAAATCGTCGATTGGTTCGGCGAAAATGCACGCATTCAGCCAAACGGCGATCAATTGAAAGTGTCCGTCAAAGACAGCCCTATGGCGATGGAGTATTGGGCAATGCAGTATCTGAATTTTGTAGAGATTCTTACTCCCGTGTCATTACGTGAGTGCATTAAGGCAAACTTGGAGCGAGCAACGAAAAAAATATCGTTAATGCGTCGTATTGTAAAAACGAGAATAAGTAAGTATCTTGACAAATTTACGTGCATGATGCAAAATAAATTTGAAAAGGAGATTTTTTTATGGATATGAACGAAATTTATACAAGGAAAGTCGAAGGGCGTTATCCTTATTGTCTTTTAAGGGCTATTTTCAGTTGTAACGGAAATATTGTGGAATCAGAAGAAAATCAATCCTTGTTTGAGGATACCTTACAAAAAGTGATAGAATTGCGTTGTTTGACGCAAGGGGAAACTGAGGTTCTTTTTAAAATGTTCAGGGATGGCAAGTCGATTGCGGAAATTGCCGCTGAGAAAGGTGAAGATCCGGAAGCGGTTCGTCTTCAAGAGGCAGCAGCTTTGCGCAAATTGCGTCACCCTACTTCTTCAAAGCAATTAAAAGATTTTTTGGTAATAGAAGAATATCGCTAAAAAGAGATTGTTGCGAAGTATTTTAAAAATAAATATTGGCGTTTTATGAAAGATGTACCTGTTTTGGTGCATCTTTTTTATTATTCTGTAGAAAAGAATGCGATGTTGCAGGGATTAAAATCATAAAAAAAGGAGAAAGATGATAGATCGAAAATTTATACGGCAATTACTACGCATGCCGGCAGCAGAAGGGAATGACGTAGCGTTTGGCGTTTTGGAACAAGAAGTCAAAATCGTGGTGGAACGTCGGTTCCGTTGCATCGGCGAAACCGAAAAGAACCGTCTTGCGTATGAATGTGAGTTGATTCGCGCGACGAATACGGCTAAGCTGTTTTTATATTGGGCAGATATCGTTGCATCCATCAAAAGGAGCACGTATCCGTACGTTTACAGTGTGCACAACTGTTCGCTTGTTGCTTTTTGCCTTGGGATTACGGAAGTAAATCCCCTTTTGGCGGGCAGTTATGTTGAAAGACTTTTAACAAAACGGAGTACGCTTATCCCCCCTTTGTTTATTAAAGTACCGAAAAATCGGGCCGAGGAAGCGTTGAAATGTTTGGAAGAGAAAGAAAAAGAGTTCCTTGAAATAAACGAAAATGTTGCCCTCCCCGATTTAGATCCGAAAAAAGTAATTGATTTTTTCAAAGGGCAAACGTATGAGGATCGGGAAATTCTTCAAAGCGCGGCGGCATCTTTGGACATAACCGAGCAAAAAAAATCACCCGAAACAATCGGGGAACTTACCGATTTGCTTGTTTATAGGCGATATGCGGAATTTACGGACAAATTCCCTTCCCTATTGCATCAGGAAGACGCCGTTGATTTACTTGTCAAGGCAGGGTTATCCTATGAAGAGGCGGAGTGTGTGCGGAAGGCGGCTGCACGGCACAACAAGGACGAACTCAACTTTTACCGCAAGGTGTTCGTTCCGGCGGCAAGCAAAACGGGATATTCGGTAAATGAGGCAGACGCCATGTTTTCCCTTGTGGAACGCGAAATCCCTTTGACCATCTGCCGTGCGTGTTTTGTTGCAAGGGCGCAGTATTTGTATATGAACACGTTTTTTCGGGGAAAAGTAAAGGAACCGCTATGTTTGTAAAAAAATTAGTGCTCTAAAATTTCGGGCGGATTCAGTATCAAAGTTTTTCGTTCGTCGAGCCGCTGATTATTTTTAAAGGAGAAAAAACGAAAGAAATTTTTGCCGCCCTGTGTATCGTGCTCGATAACCGCCTTTTACGTTTACAAACGGCGCGGTTTTTCTTTACGGAAACAAGCAGGGTGTGTGCGGAAATCGAGCAGGACGAAACCCTCTATACTGTGGAAGCGGCTTATGATGAAAGAGCGCCCGAGCACTGCAGCGTACTCGTCTATTTCGGCGGAAGGTTACTTTCGGCCGAGGAGCGGACGGCTACGTTTCAAACAAGTGTTGAGGAAGAGGAATGTTCTTACTTTATAAACCGTTATGATGATTGCAGCTGCGTTTCGTTTGCCGAATTGGATTTTACAAAAAAGATAGCGGGTTATCGGCAGAGTTTGTCGGAGGAAAATCGACAGGAACTTTCCGCACGGACGGACGGAATCGGACGGACGCACACATTCCGGCGAGGACTCAAAAAGTATTGTACCGAATTTTTACCGATTCCGTTGCGCATCGAAAAGGGGCTTTGGCTGACAATGGACAAGGGCGGTTGTTTTTCGGTAAAAGGCGAGCAGCCGCACAGAGATCTGAGCGCGACGGAAGATATGCTGTTGCAGTATTTATGCTTTTTGGAAACCAACCGCTTTTGGGGCGAATTGCAAAAAGAGCTGGGGCGCACCGTGCAAAAACCTCTGTTGATCGGTGCATTGGCGGATAGAATCGACTTCTGCATCGACCTTACTCTGTTGTTGGAACAGGCACTCGCCCTCGGCAGACAGGCTTTTGTTTTTACATGGGATAAGGACATTGAAAATCGCATACAAGAAAGGAAACGGATGAAAACAATTTTGACGTGAATGTCGAATTTCAATCGAAGATTCGCTAATTTTTAGCATCCGTACACACGAAAAAAGGAGTTTTAGCCTAAAAGATAAGTTGGCGAACGCGGCGGTAAATTTAGTGTTTGAAAACGTTTCATTCCTACACTTTTTTTGTTCATGCGTGCCTATCATAGATACGCCCCCCTAAAATTGTGTACCACACCGTAACACGCCTTGCGAGCAAAGGAACCCTTTTTCCATCCTTTCCCTGCGGCAAACGACAAAAAGCAAAAAAAATTTCACAGACTTTTCAATATAATTCTCTCGTTTGCGGTTGCCTAGCCGCAAAAATTTTGCTATAGTTAAACGTAGAGAGCGAACCGCTCAAAGGAGAAATTATGGCAGTCATTATTTCTACGGACAGTACTTGCGATTTGGATTATATATTAAAGGAAAGGAACATTCCCGTTGTCCCGCTGAAAGTAAACTTGGGGGACAAAGTGTACAAGGACGGTGTGGACATCACCCCGCAAATGATTTTCGACCACGTGGCGGAAACAAAAAAACTTCCGAAAACGGCGGCTCGCAGCATTGAGGATTATCTTGAATTTTTCCGTTCGTTTACCGATCGGGGCGACAGCGTGGTGCACATCAACATTTCCGAAAAAGCATCCGCTTCGCACCACACCGCAACCATGGCGGCGCAGGAAATCGGCGGCAACAAGGTTTTTGTGCTGGACAGCAAAGCCCTTTCTACCGGACAAGGACTGATGGTGTTAAGAGCCTGCGATTTGCGCGATCAAGGCCTTTCGGCGGAAGCGATTGCAACGGAGCTTCGCCAATTGCCGGACAAAATTCAAACCTCGTTTGTGGTGGACACGCTGGACTTCCTGCACAAAGGCGGGCGGTGTTCGTTGCTTTCCCTTTACGGGGCGAAATTTTTAAAGCTGCATCCTTTCATCGACATGGTGGACGGACAGCTGACGGTGCGTAAAAAATATATGGGTTCGTTGAAAAAATGCTTGATTCAGTACGTGGACGATCTTGCAAAAATTTATCCGGATTACGACGACTCCTATTGCTTTATCACCCACAGCCAATGCGACCCCGCACTTGTGGAAATCATTCGGCAAAAAGTGCAAACGTTGTTCCACTTCAAAAACGTTTACGAAACCTTTGCCGGTAGCGTAGTAACGAGCCATTGCGGACAAGGCACGTTGGGCGTTTTGTTTATTAAAAAATAACGGTTTCGTTTTTCGAATCCCACTTTCACGTTTTTTTCGGTCATTCCCTTGCGAATGACCTTTTTTTCGCCCCCTGCCTTTTCCCTTTCGTGTAGCGGAAAGGAAACATTCGCCCCCCTTTTCCTTCAAAGTCGTTTCCATTCGAAGTTTTTCGTTCGAAAGGAAGGCTTCCCTTTCGCCTCCTTCCCCTTTCGTGTAGCGGAAAGGAAAAAATGCGGATCTCCCTTTCCTTCGAAGCTTTTGTTTCGATTCGAATGGTTTTTGCATTGCGTTCCGAAAAAATGCGTAAAAAAAAGGGGAAGGAATTCTGATTCCTCCCCTACCTTTTTTAACCGTTTCCCTTTCTTTTTAAAAATCATTGATTTTGATTTTGCATTTTTGCTTACTCCCTACTTTTGCAAAATCCCGCAAAAATTGCAATTTTACGGCACTATTTTCAATAAAGAAGAAAAACTCCGCGAAAATACTACAAAATGCTGCAAAATAATTCAAAATATTACTAAATTTTTGCAATTTTTTGTTGACAAACCGGCAACCGCTTTCTATAATGGAAGCAATCGGCAACCTTGCCAAACAACAAAAACCTATCTTTTATAAAAGCGGCGGAACTCATTTGCAAATACAAAACGACCTCTTCTAACATGCAAATTGTGTCCGCCGTTTTTATCGAAAGGGTTAACTTAAATAGCGCAACTGCCCGATGCAGTTTAAGCAGCTTAACCCCGTAAACAACATACAGTCCGCACACACAACGGCACCGCAGTATTCACAAACCAGCATGTTTCCCTTTTCTTTTTCCTGATGACAAATTCCGCAAATCATTGTTTTCCCCCTTTTGTTTTTGACGTTTTGATTTCCTATTTATCCTTGCTTTTCTCTTTTATCGTTGTTACTTTTTTATTGCTTTTCTCTTTTATCTTTGGTGTCTCTTTTATCGTCCCGTTCCTTTTCGATTTTCTCTTTTTTCCGTTCCGTTGAGGGATCTTAAAAAAACCGCTGTTTCGTCCTTTGCCTTACCGACATTTTTCCGGCGCAAACTACGAAAAAGCCAAAAAATCTTGCCGAAAAAGCGTTACACTCCTACGGCTGTTTGAATTGCTCGAAAAATAAATTCCGACATTTGCTCCACCAATGACACTTTAGTTGTTTGCAATTGCAAAAATTCGTTGATCCCGCGTTCGCTTACGACCCCAAGGATACTGACATCGCCGATTTTCGGCAGATTTTTGTTGGTTGCGGCTCCCGGAAACAATCCGCCGCGGTACATTTGCACCGTGCCGACTTCGGATCCTTCCCCAATGGCGGAATCCACCACCACAAGGCAGCAATCCCGATGCAGGGCGCGAATAAACTCCGCCGCATAGTTTAAGTTTAGCGCATTCACGTTTTTTCCCAGCATGCCGTACACAAAACCGCCGCTATGTTCCACCAATTTACTGCCCACCATCGGGCCGAGGCTGTCCCCAATGACTTTGTCGCTTCCGATGCACAAAAACACAGGGCGTTTTCCGTACAAAAAATTGCGAAGGCACTCGGACGCGCGCAACGCCGAAGCCTGCATTCGAATATCTACCGAAACCATACGTTCCTCCTACGTAACAGTTTTGCCCCCGAATGCAGATTTTATAACAACGCAAAAAAATTTTTGCAAAACTTTTTCATTTATGCTAAAATGTAGACAGCAACAAAATTACGGCATTACAAAAGTATAACGATAGTTTTCGAACGTATGTTCGAATAATGAGGGTGTTATGGCTATCATCGACATTGTTTTACTTGCAATTACCGGAATTACGGCGATTATCGGCGTAATTCGAGGGTTTGGAAAGCAATTTTACGTTTATATCGGCGGAATGATTCAATACGTCGGCACCATTGTTTTGGTGTGCGTGTTGGTACCGGCACTGATGGGCACCGACCTCGGCATGCAAATCACTTCCGGCATCGGTGGTTGGTTTCAGGTGGATGCCACCACAACGTACCAATCCGCCGAGGAGTTAATCCCAATTTTAACGAATGCGGGTGCTCCGGAAGTCGCTGCGAAACTGCTTGCGTCCGTCCTTTTGGCCCTTGCCCCTACCGCAAACACGCTACAATCCGCTTGCGGCTATATTGTGGGCTCGGCAATCGTCGGAATTGTGCTGTTTATTGCGATTTTCCTGCTTTTGAAATTGATGTTGTTCGGACTTGGCAAGTTAATTACACTCATGTTAAAGTTCCAAGTGATGAAATTCATCGATCACCTGTTCGGAATCGTGTTTGCTTGTGCCTTTTTGTACGTCATTTACTCCCTGCTACTGGCTGGGATTCAGGCGATTCCGGCGGATTTCGTGCCAAACGTAATGACGCCGATTCGGGAAACGATTGCAAACAGCGAAATCAATGCCTTTTTGTACGAAAACAACATGATCGGCGCATGGATTTTCCAATTGTTCCATTTTACCCCGACGGTTTAACCCCCTAAACCCTAATTTTTACGGTAACTACTATATTTACTGCGGAGGCAATACGCTTCCGCAGTTTTTTTCGTTCATTCCACCATTAATAAGCGGATTTTGGATTAATGTTTCACGTGAAACATTAATCGTAACCTCCCCCTTTCCTCCTTTTTGCGGATTAATGTTTTTCCTTTCATTAATTGTTTCACGTGAAACAATTTACTCCCTCATAGGTTTTTCGGCGTATCTAAAAAGGGATTACCTTGTCGCGTTTTACCCCTAGCCCTTTTTAAAACAACGCTGCACAAACAATTCCCGCAACAACCTACGAAAAGAGCCAAGTGCTTAGTTCAGAGAATTGTTAATGTTGACAAGGCGTTATTTTGAAAATTTTCTTACGAACTGTAACCCCGATCGCCGGAACGATTTTAAGGCTTACTTACGGGAGATTGTTACGAACAAAAATTAAAATCGGCGCAAAAAGAGGAAAATACTCCGATTTTGCCGCTTTGCTGAGACAGAATCTGGCTTTTTTAGGCTCAAAATTTTGAAAATTTTAATTGGAAAATTCTGTCTCATCGCAGAATAATCGCACTTTTTTTGAGCCGTTTTTTCGGGAAAAATCCGTCCTTTTCAGAGAACTTCAACGCATCATTGCCTTTTTTCCGGCAAAACTTTTTGAAAATCTTCGTATCCCAACAAAAATTACGGAAAAGGTTCCTGTACGATGCAAAACCGTTACCGACAAAAAGACCGTGCAGCTCTTTTTCCTTTTCATTTTCCTAAAGCACTTCTTTTGCCGTCACAATCAAACTACCGACCATTCTTTTCGATTTTCTTCAGCCGACACTCCGCTGCAATGAAAAACTTTTTATGCTCCCGACAAAAAAGGATTGGCGCATTGCCGTTGGGCGAACCGCCGTTATCGCAAAAGATCGGCGCGCGTTCGTTCGCATACGTAAAAATTAGCCGTAACAATCCGTAGTAGAACGGATAAAACTCGTAGCCGTGGGAAGAAAGGTTTTCGCTGTCGGAAGTTAGCGCCGTAAAACCATCCTTTGAAAAAATCGCTTTCCGGTGGTGCATGCTTCGGTTTCTTCGTAAATTCCTTTGGAGTAGTTCCATAGCGAAAAATTCCGGAAAAAATGCAAAAATACCCCGATTCTGCCGCTTTGCCGAGACAGAATCACACTTTTTTGGACTCAAAATTTTGAAAAAGTTTATTGAAAAATTCTGTCTCATCGCAGAATAATCACACTTTTTTTGATCCTGTTTTTCGGTAAAACAGGGGGAAATAAGGGAGTTTAACGGCCGCTTTCGCAAAAGGGCTTCGAAAAATAAAAAAATGTTTCACGTGAAACATTAATCTTTAAAAAGAATAGGGGAATGAAAAACCCCGTGTCAGTAGACACGGGGAAAATCCTTTAACCGACAAAGGATAAAATCCAACTACACAGCCAATTGTTTGCAAATAACCACGTTGCAACTTCCGAACTGTCGATTTGTTGCCGAATTGCTTCCTGCACTTGCGGTAAAAACGTGTTTGGAATGAAGCTCAGCACCGTAAATACTGCCAAAATCAGTAAATAGGCTTGCGCTACGCCGAAAACCAGCCCGATGAGTCGATCCAAAATGCCGATGAGTTTGATTTCCGTTGCTTTTGCGAACAATTTTTTGCAAAGTGCCAACACAATGGAAAACACAATGACCAACAGCAGGAAGGAAATTGCCACCAACGCCCATTGCGTCATCACAGGGGGCAGTACTTCAACCAATTTTGCCGTTCCGAACGAAGCAAACACCTTTTGAATCGGTGCCGCAACGATTCCGGACAGGAATGCCGGCAAGCCTAACTTCGTTAACGCATACTGCACGTTTGCAATATCCGTCCAATCGTGCGCTTCGGTAAACCATTTAATGTCCGCGCCTTCGTCCAAACCCGTCATCCATTCGGTAAGAGGGGTTTGAATTGTGTTCCCAAGGAGCGGTTTCAGCACGTCCGCAAGGACGTTTGACAGCAAAACCGCACCGACTATCACGAGTAACGTGCCGAACAACGCAAACAATTGCTTGGAAAAGCCTTTTGCTAGCCCGACAATGCCCAAAATCAACGCCAAGCCGATAATAACTCCGTCGATGATGGGGATATTTAATCCGGGGATCATCTTTTTTTTACTCCTTTTTCGAACATATGTTCGAATAATTCTACTTTTTGAATACGCAAAGTATACCACAACCTAACCCACTCGTCAAACCGCAACTGCCGTTTCGTAGGGCTTGCTTTTGGGGTTTTTACGGCAAATTCGTTGCTTTTTTGCCTGTTTTTTCTGGTTTTTATTGTTTTTTGTTCTTTTTTCGGATTTTTTTCTGTTTTTAATTGTATCCGAAAACAATTTTTACACACAACAAAATCCAAACAGCACTTTTCGGGCGGAAAAGGCGCGTATACATCATCCTTTAAAAAACACATTTAAGCATAAGTCGGACTGCACCGTACTTCAGGAACAATTTTTTCCTAAAGTAGTTTCCAAAAGGGACAGGGACATAAACCGAACGGAATTCAGGAAAGTTTTCCGCAGGAAACCGTGACGAAAAAATTTTAAAAAAGTTGCCTTTTCCCTTTGGCGCAAACGGGAAAACAACACTTTTCGTTTTTGTAACAAAAGGGACTTCGCTTACGTCGAAAAAAGATAAGGATGGTGTAAGGGTTTCGTTTTCGTAACTCAGCCGGCGTGAAATAATAGAACAGAAAACCGAAAGGGTAGATGTACGGG